>CACZPA010000020.1 GCA_902782895.1 uncultured Eubacteriales bacterium | reverse complement strand
GGATAGAGCTCCTGCAGACCTTTTTCGCAGAGCGCGCGCAAGTAAGAGGCTGAAGTATAGCCCTCCGGCACCTCGTAATGCGGCAGCTTCAGCTCATGGAAGCGGAATTCCACCTGGCAGCGCTCGGCGATTTTCGCGGTATTCTCAAGCGCCTGTGGGGCATACGGGAATAAGGCCTCCATCTCCTCCGGGGATTTCAGGTAATACTGTCCCCCTTCGTAACGCAGGCGGTCCTCATCCGTCACTTTCTTGCCGGTCTGAATGCAGAGGAGCACATCATGCGCCTCCGCGTCTTCTTTATAGGTATAATGCACGTCGTTGGTGCAGACAAGCTCGAGACCTGTCTCCCTGCTCATCTTCACCAAGGCCTGATTGACACGTTTCTGATCGGGGATGCCGTGATCCTGCAGCTCCAGATAGAAATGATCCGGCCCGAAAAGCTCCGCGTACTGCAGCGCGGTCTCTTTTGCCTTCTCATATCCGTCCCCAAGGATTGCCTGCGGAACCGCGCCGGCCAGACACGCCGAAAGCGCGATGATCCCTTCGTGGTACTGTTCCAGCAGCTCCCAGTCGATACGCGGCTTATAGTAAAAGCCCTCTGTAAAGCCCTTGGAGACCATTTTGATCAGATTCTGATATCCGTCCTGTGTCTCCGCCAGCAGAACAAGGTGGTTATAGTCGCCTCCGCGGCCTTCCTTCTGCAGACGGCTGCCCTTGGCAACATATACTTCGCATCCGATAACCGGATGAATTCCCTGATTCAGGCATTCCTTGTAAAAGTCCACGACACCGTACATCGCGCCGTGATCCGTGATCGCAAGGCTCTCCATTCCCAGGTCTTTGGCCTGTTTGACGATTTCGTTGATCTTGGAGGAACCGTCAAGCAGACTGTATTCCGTATGAACATGCAGATGCGCAAATCTCATTTTGTCCTCTTACTTTCCTGTCCCCGCGTGGATAAAAGCAGCCATGTCGCTGATTGCCTGCGCGTCCACATGCAGCGGCCGCAGATACTGCTTCGTCACGTCGGTAAAAGACCCTTCCACTTTCATCATCATATGGTTCAGGCCGTCGTACAACTTGCACTGCGCGTTCGGCTTGCCGGAAAGGATCTCCTGCCATCCGGTATAGTCCGGATCCGGCAGAATCTGATAATCCGCCCCGCCCTGCATCACAAGGATCGGTTTGCCGCTCGCGGCGTACTCCGCCGGATAATCCTCGGAATTCAGATCCTTCCAGTAATATCCGTACTGGGACAGGAAAATATTGGTCAGATCCTCTTCCTTCATCGAATCGATCTTCTGGATCTCTTTATACTCGCCTTCAACAAGCGGTTTCAGATACCGGACGGTCTCCGTCTCCATCCCGTTCATACCATAGCGGGTCAACTGATCATAGGCGGCGTCCGACCACTTGCGGGACGTCGTATTCATCAGCACAAACCCCGTCACGTCAGCCTGTTTGTCGATCCTCGGCAGGATCAGCGCGCCAAGATCATGGCCGACCAGCCAGACCTGCTCCGGATCCACCATTTCCAGTCCGCGCACGAGCTCCACCGCCCGCGCCGCGTCTTCCACCGCGATAAAATCGATCGACAGTGTATACGGATCCGTCAGCGTCTGCGCCTCCGGATAGGAGAAAGTCCGTTTGTCATAACGCAGGACCGCGATTCCCTGTTCCGCCAGGCCGTTCGCGATATCCCGGAACATCTTTGTGTTCAGGGCTTCTTCGTTGCGGTCATTGTTCCCGACGCCATGGATCAGAACCGCTACCGGAAGATTCTCTCCGTCTGTCGGATAGGTCAGAGTACCGTTAAGCGGATAATCCGTCCCCTCGCCGATCACGACCTCCCGCTCCGTCAGGCCTTCCGGCAGGCTGTACTGTGCTTCATCCGTCTCGGCCGATACATAGAAGTCCAGATAGATCAGGTTAAAATTATTGGTATAGAGCATGTCGGACCAGATCACGGTATCGCCAAAAGAGTACGCGGCCGTTACCGCCCCGATATAGTGATACAGGAAAACATCCTTTATCTCCTGTCCGGTAATATCTCCGTACTGCTCGTGAACCTGCTCCCACTGGGTCCAGCCGTCCTTAACGTCCTGTTCCTGCTCTGCCGTATGCTGATCCGGCAGCAGATCCAGCAGATTCTCGGCCGTCCCAAGCTGCAGGATCTTCGCGACCTCTTCCGAAGCCGCCTCGAGTTTGGCTCTTTCCGTATCCGTAACGCTCAATACGGATACCGATCCGTTGTAGTATTTATCCGAACATCCCGCCGCCAGCAGAACAAGCGCTGCCAGCATCAGACACAATCCCGTCCGGGACAGAATTCTCTTCATTTACACTCCTCACCGGATGAAGAAACGACAGCAGGCCACATCCCGCTGCCGTCCCCATCGATCACTTGATTAACTGTTTTCCTTCTCCGCGCCGAAGCCGCTCTTCCAGATCAGATACGCGTTCATGAAAGGCATCAGATCGCCGTCCATCACGCCGTCCACATCGGAAGTCTCTTCATTGGTGCGCAGATCCTTGACCATCGTATACGGGCAGAAGACATACGAACGAATCTGGCTGCCCCAGGCGTTTTCCTTAACTTCGCCGCGGATGCCGGAGAGCCTCTCCTGCACCTTCTCCTGCTCTACCAGATACAGCTTGGCGCGCAGCATCTCCATGGCTTTGTCCTTGTTCTGATACTGCGAACGCTCATTCTGGCACTGTACGACAATACCGGTCGGCAGATGCGTAATCCGGATCGCCGAGCTGGTCTTGTTGACCTTCTGTCCGCCCGCGCCGCTCGATCTGTAAACATCGATGCGCAGATCCTCCGGATTGATCTCTACCTGCACGCTGTCGTCAATCTCCGGCATTACATCACAGGAGGCAAAGGAAGTATGCCGCCTTCCGGACGCGTCAAACGGAGAAATGCGGACCAGCCGGTGAATGCCTTTTTCCGACTGCAGATACCCGTAAGCGTTCAGACCGTTGACCTGGAAAGTCACGGACTTGATGCCGGCTTCATCGCCTTCTTCATAAGAAAGCACTTCGACCTTATATCCCTGCTGATCGCACCAGCGGGAATACATCCGGTACAGCATACCGGTCCAGTCGCAGGCCTCTGTGCCGCCCGCTCCCGCGTGCAGCGTAACGATCGCGTTCTTGCTGTCGAATTCTCCGTTCAGCAGCGCCTGCAGGCGGTAGGTCTGGTAGCTCTCCTTGAACTCCTCCATGGCCTGCTCAAGCTCCTCCGCGATGGATTCGTCATCATCCTCCATCGCCATCTCCAGATAAGTACACGCGTCATCGTAAGCGGAAACCACATGCTCGTATTCCGCCAGTTTATTCTTAAGCGCACCCTGTTCCACCATGATCTTCTGGCTTCTCTCGGAATCATTCCAGAAATCCGGCTCCGAAGCCATCATGTCATACTCGTGGATTTTGTCCCGTATCTCTGCGGGGTTAAAGGGAGTCACCCAATTCTTCAACAGCGCTCTTGTACTTTTCGAGTTCCTGCTTATACTCGTCATACTGAAGCATTTTCATCACACCTTTCTGTTGTTATTTTCAGGGCTAACACGGTTATACGCCGGGCCTTGTGATCCCGCCGGTCTTACCGTGGCAGTTCTTGTACTTTAATCCGCTGCCGCACGGACACGGATCGTTGCGTCCCACCTTGGGGATCGCGCGTTTCACTGGCTTCTTTGTCCGGCTCGTGTCCTCGCCGCGGTTTGTGGAAATGTCCTTGGACACCTCCTGACGCTCGATCTCGCGGTCCTTCGGAAGATGCGCGTGATAGAGGAGCTTCAGCGTATCTTCTTTAATATTCATGGACAGCTCTTCGAACATATCGTAGGAAACCATCCTGTACTCGTCGAGCGGATTCTTCTGGCCGTAAGCCTGCAGGCCGATGCCCTGCCGCATCTGGTCCATAATGTCGATATGCTCGGTCCAGTGCTGATCAACGGACTGCAGCATGCAGACGCGCTCGATCTCGCGCATCCTCTCCGGCGGCGCAAGCTCTTCTTCCTTCTGCTCATACATGCGGACGGCAGCGTCCAGAATCTTCTGCTCAAACTGTTCTTCCGTAATCCGGTCCTGCTCCTCCTGCGGAATCGTGATCGGCTCGGGGAACGGGAAGATTCTGCGGATCTCCTCATTCAGATGCGCCAGATTCCAGTCTCCGGAGTACTGGGAATCCTTGGTATCGTTCACGACGTAGAAATGCACAATGTCCTCGACCATCTGCATGATCGTCGGGCGCAGATTCTCGCCCTCCAGGACCTGACGGCGCTGCTCATAGATGATCTCGCGCTGATCGTTCATGACCTGGTCATAATCCAGCAGGCGTTTACGGATGCCGAAGTTATTCTCCTCTACGCGCTTCTGGGCTCTCTCGATCGCGCCGGAAAGCGTCTTATCGGTGATCGGCTGTCCCTCCGGAAGCCGCAGCGTCTCGAGAACGCCTTTCATCCGGTCGCCGCCGAAAATCCGCATCAGATCGTCTTCCATGGAGATATAGAAGACGGATTCACCGGGGTCTCCCTGTCGGCCGCTTCGGCCTCGCAGCTGATTGTCGATACGGCGGGCCTCATGCCGCTCCGTACCGATGATCTTAAGGCCGCCCAGCGCCGGAACGCCCTCGCCGAGCTTGATGTCAGTACCACGTCCGGCCATATTCGTCGCGATCGTGACCGCTCCGCGCTGACCTGCCTGCGCGACGATATCGGCTTCGCGTTCATGGAACTTGGCGTTCAGGACGGTATGCGGGATCCCGCGGCGCTTGAGCATCGCGCTGACAAGCTCGGAATCCTCGATCGTGATCGTACCGACCAGTACCGGCTGTCCCTTCGCGTGCGATTCCATGATGTCCTCGATCGCGGCGTTGTATTTCTCCTTCTTGGTCTTAAAGACCATATCGGGATGGTCAATACGCGCCACTTTGCGGTTTGTCGGGATCTCGACGACGTCCATGCTGTAGATGTCCTCGAACTCGCCTTCCTCTGTCTTGGCGGTACCGGTCATACCGGCTTTCTTCTCGTATTTGTTGAAATAGTTCTGGAAGGTAATCGTCGCGAGCGTCCGGCTCTCGCGCTTGACCTCGACGTGCTCCTTCGCCTCGATGGCCTGATGCAGACCGTCGGAATAACGGCGTCCCGGCATCAGACGTCCCGTGAACTCATCGACGATGATGATCTGATCGTCCTTTACGACGTAGTCCTTATCGCGGGCCATCAGATAATGCGCCTTCAGCGCGGTATTGATGTGATGCAGGATCTCCGCGTTCTCTGGATCGCCGAGGTTCTTCAGCTTGAAGTACTGCTCCGCCTTCACAATACCCTGTGCGGTCAGATTGCAGCTCTTGTCCTTCTCATCGACGATGAAATCGCCTTCCTCCTGGACCTCTTCCTGCATAAGCTGCGCCAGCTTGGAAGTATCGCCGATGATCCGTCCCTTTTGCAGACGTGTCGCCAGCAGATCCGCCTGCTGATACAGGCTCGTCGACTTGCTGCTGCGTCCGGAAATGATCAGCGGTGTACGCGCTTCATCGATCAGGACCGAGTCGACCTCGTCGATGATCGCGTAATGCAGTCCGCGCTGCACCATTCTCTCCTTATAGACGACCATGTTGTCGCGGAGGTAATCGAAACCGAACTCATTATTGGTTCCGTAGGTGATATCGCAATTATAGGCTTCTTTACGGGCCTCATTGTCCATATCATTCAGAATGCAGCCGACGGTCAGTCCCAGGAAGCGGTGCACCTGGCCCATCCACTCCGCGTCACGGCTTGCCAGATAATCGTTGACCGTGACAATATGGACGCCCTTGCCCTCCAACGCGTTCAGATACGCGGGGAGCAAAGCGACCTGCGTCTTACCTTCACCGGTCTTCATCTCGGCGATACGGCCCTGATGCAGGACCACGCCGCCGATCAGCTGTACGTGGAAATGCTTGGTATGCAGCACCCTGTCCGTAGCTTCGCGCACAACAGCGTAAGCTTCCGGCAGGAGATCGTCCAGCGTCTCGCCGGAGGCAAGCCTTGCTTTGAACTCATCGGTCTTGGCGCGCAGCTCCGCATCGGAAAGCTTATGCATCGCCTCGTCATAACTCTCTATCTTCGTAACAATCGGCGTCAGGCGCTTGATCTCGCGATCGGCCGAACTGCCGAACAGTTTCTCCAGAAAACCCATTCCTACACCTCAGATTTATTGTATAATCCAAATCATTGTAACACGATTCCGATCCTCCCGCAAGTCCTGATTTATGAACGTATCATGAACCTTGCCGGAGCGCCGGAGGATAAAAAAACGCCTCTCGGCGCTTTTTACCGCACAAATCACTGTTCGTCGTTCTTCCTGGTCTCGTTACGCGACCCTTTCAGTTCATACTGGATCATCAATGCGAGGATTACACGGATCAGAATAACGCCGCCAAGCACCAGCAGCGTCTCCAGGTCGTGCTTCTCCAGCGTTTTAAGAATCTCCGCCGCCATCGCGAACTCAATACCCAGGCTCATGCCGCTCATCAGATCAATCTTGACATCCCGCTCCTCCGGCGTAAAAAGGTTGCGGATATAGTAGAAAAAGGCGATCCCGACAGCTATCAGAATAACGATGACCGCGATGAGCTCACAGATCGGAACGACCCATTCCAATGCAATTTCCAGAAATCTGCTCAACATGTTATTGATCCTTCCTGCCGTACGTTTGTTAATCCTATTATATCTGATTCCGTACGATACGGCAAGACCTGACGCAAACTTTTGGATATTCCCGCAGGCACTCGTCCGGGAGGGAACAAAAAAGACGGTAACAACTCATCGTCCGTTATTACCGTCCCGCGTCGGAATGACAGGATTTGAACCTGCGGCCTCTGCGTCCCGAACGCAGCGCTCTACCAAGCTGAGCCACATTCCGATTAAGCTTCATTATTATAACGCATGCCCGCGGTGCTTGTCAAGTCTTTTTTCAAAAGTCCTGCGACTTTTCGCTTTCGCTTTTCGCAAGTTCAAGCTCCTGCTTTTCCCGTCTCTGCAAAAACCTCTTGCACTCTTCCGCGGTATCTGTTACAATATTCTTCGTAGCCGGCCCTTTTGCCGGCGGAAAGGACCCATCTGCCATGTATACTTACAAAACTTTCGGGACATGCTCCCGCCAGATCGAATTCGATATTAACGATAACAAAGTACATAACGTCCGCTTCATCGGCGGATGCAGCGGAAATACACAGGGTGTCGCCCGTCTTGTCGAGGGGATGGATGCGGACGAAGTCATCAGAAGACTGGATGGTGTTCTGTGCGGCAGCAAATCCACTTCCTGCCCGGATCAGCTTGTCCGCGCGCTGAAACAGTACGCGCATTAAACAGTACGCGCATTAAAACAGTACGCGCGCTGCAGCACTCACGCGAAAGGCGTGTGCAACGGTCAGACAAGGCGCATGGAAGGCGGCAGTCTCCATGCGCTGTTTTTGTTTTCGGGACGGACTTTTCTTCATATAATACCGGTGTTTTTTCCTTGACAGACTGTCCGTCAGAAGTTATACTGATATTACGTTTTTTCAATGCGTAATATCCTTAATAAGGAGGTTTTATAGATGACAAAAAAGGCAACACGGCTTGCGGCTGTCTTCATGGCCGTCATGATGATTATACTGACCGGCCGATTCCCGGCCAAAGCCGCTGAAACCTATGAGATAACGCTTTACGGAAACGGTGGTTACTGTATAGATGACAGCGGTAAAAAACATGATGAATTCCCGTTCCAGGTCAGTGGAGGAACGATTCTGACCATGGATGAAAACCTTGGGGATGTTGAGTGGAGAAACACTGATACATCGCTTGTACTTGTTGGATGGCAGGATGCCGCCGGCGAAGAGTACAAGATGTCTTCGTCCTTCACGGTAACGAAAGATGTTGAGCTCTATGCAATCTGGGATGATCTGATCGATGAATCCGCATTCGCTTCCGCGATCGCAGACAAGCCGGATGAGGAATCCAGTGCAGAAGAATCTTCTGAGGACACTTCTGCTGAATCGACCGTTTCTGAAGAATCTTCTTCAGAGGAGTCTTCTGTCGAATCTTCCTCGGAAGCGGCCAACTCCGAAGCGGCTGACTCTGAAGAGTCTTCCACAGAGTCTGAGCCGGAAACGTCCGAGGCTCAGTCTCAGGCCGCTCCTCCGATGATGCTCGCTGCCGCGCCCGGGCAGACCGCATATACCGTTACTGTAGACGGTAATGGCGGTTACTATGAGGATGCCAGCGGAACCCAGCAGACCAGCACATCTTTTTCCTACACACCGGATACGGATATTCTGGAAGCGTCCGATCACCTGGGCAATGTACAGTGGCAGCATTCCGATCCGCACAAACGTCTGACAGCATGGACAGATCCTGCCGGCAACAGCTATTCTGTGGACGAAATGGCTTCCATCGATATAAAACAGGATACAACCTTGACTGCAGTCTGGGAAGACTGGTACCTGATCACGTTTGAGAGCGGCAGTCCGACCGCGTCCTTCGACTATGAAGGAACAGCTGTCCCGGCCATGACGATACAGCATCCAACCAACGATACGATGGGATACTATGCCGGACAGCCGGACAACACGGATGCCAATCAGGTTTTCTACGGTTGGGACTGGGACGGAGACGGTGTGTCAGACACGTTTGATTATTATGGTTACGAGCCGACGGGCGATACGACTTTCACCGCCATCTGGGCCGATAAGATCACGATTACCTTTGATCCGAACGGCGGATACTACGACAACGGCAACGGTCCGGAGACAACGCCTTATGTATATGAAGGCAATTCTCAGGACTGGACGGATTCTCTGCCCGCTCCGTACATAAAGAATCAGAACGTCTCGCTTGCTCTTACAGGCTGGGCTTATGATAAGGACGGTCAGTCCATGGTATCGGAAACGCCTCCTTACCGGGATGTGAACGGCCAGACGGTCTACGCAATCTGGACAGCGGACGTCTATCAGCTGACCTACGATGCGAACGGCGGATATTTCAACGGCGACTCCAACAAGACGCAGGCTTTTGAAACCATTCCCGCTACGCAGACTTGGAAAAACGCAAACTCCGTGAATTCAGACTATCAGGACGTTATGCGGACCGGTTATGAATTCGCCGGATGGGCCGCGGATCCTGACGGAAACGAGATTCTTTCCTTCTATAATGATATGACGGATCTGCATCCGGCGCTCCCCGAGACAGGTGATGTGACGGTCTACGCGATCTGGAGGGACACTTCCGAAAAGACCGACGCAACCGGATTATGGATTTATAAGCTCCTTAATGACGGAAGCGCCGAGATCATCGATTATCTGGGCAGCGACGTGGATATCGTCATTCCCGACACGGTGGACGGTATGCCTGTCATCAGCGTAGAGTTCAGCAATTTCGCGAATGGCGCCCACAATAATTCGCTCGATATTGAATCGATTGTCATACCGGACAGCGTGCAGAGGCTGAGCATGATGGGCCTTTCGGGCCGCACTTCCCTGAAATCCGTTGTCATGGGCAGCGGCATCACGGAGATTCCGACATCCATGTTCCGCGATTGCACAGCTCTTTCCGAGGTCGTGCTCCCGGCTAACATCCAGTATATCCGTGCATGGGCATTCCAGGGGACCGCGATCACGTCTCTGGACCTTCCGGAATCCTGTACACAGCTTGGATGGAGAGTTTTCTACGGCTGCAGCAATCTTACGGATGTAACGATCCGCGGCAATCTGACAGATTTCGGTTCTGAGATTTTTGTCGGAACCGCGCTCCAGAACATCACGTTCAAGGCCGACCTTCCGACGAGCGGCATCATGTACGAAACCGCGTTTGAAGGCATCACCGCCAATGGTTATTATCCTGTTTCCTGGACTTCCGTTCCTGCTTCTACCTATCAAGGCGCGACGAATATCACCTGGATTCGTGAAGCAACGGTTCCGGTCATGCAGATCGACCATCAGACTACCGTACCTGACACAATCTATGTTGACGGTATTCTTCTAAATGAAAATCAGTATACCGCGACGGTTACGCAGAACGCGGAGGGCAAAGACGTTGTCGTGATCGAACTGACAGAGGATTTCAAGAGTACTCTTTCCGATGAAGTGGTAATAGAAGCCCTTTACGGGACCGATGCGTTTGAAGGGACAGTTTATCCGGAAAATATCAGTTATGCGACGCTCCGTGTCGAGGGCGAGGACCAGACACAGACAATTACGCAGAAACCGGACGGAACCAGTTCCGCAAGCGGATTGGAGCCGGTTGTGATCACGGTCAGCGGAGAAGCTTCCGAGGTCGCTTCCGTCGCTGTTGACGGCAAGGTTCTGGACACCAGCGCTTATACACTTGCGCCGGGCAGCACGATCGTCACGATTCTTGAGGATTACCTGGTTACGCTCTCTCCGGACGTGGAAGAGCACGACGTTACGGTAACCTTTAATGATGGCGGCATTGCCAAGGCTTCGTTCCGCATTGTTTCTCAGACTGTTCAGGAAGAGCCCGAGGAGTCCAAGGCGGAGGAATCCCAGGCAGAAGAGTCTGCAGTCGAAGAATCCAAGGCTGAAGAATCAAGTGCTGAGGAGTCTAAGGTTGAAGAGTCCAAGACTGAAGAGTCCAAGGCTGAGGAGTCTAAAGCTGAGGAATCCAAGGCCGAGGAGTCCATGGTTGAGGAATCCAAATCCGAGGAGTCTGCGCCTGTCACCCCTTCCAACACCCCGACGACCGGTGATCCCGGCTACATGATCTGGGTGATCGTGATTGCGGCTTCCGGTGTTATACTGGCCGCGCTCCTTGCATTCTTCTTAAAGAAACGCCGGAAATAAATCCGCTGACGTTTTTTCAGCACAACGCTCCGGCTATTAACACACAAAAAAGGTGCAGCTTCTTCGCGGGGCTGCACCTTATCTGAATGAACAGTTTTTACTTATTCTTTACCGGTCACTCTCTGGAGATAATTTACCAGATCTCCGACCGTAGTCATTCCTTCCAGATCCTTGTCCGGAATACGGATCTCGTATTCCTCTTCCATCGCCGTAATGATCTCCACGAGATCAAGCGAATCCGCACCGATCTGATCGGACAGTGAAGACTCCATCTTGACTTCGTCAGCGTCCACTTCCAGTATATCGATGATGCTCTGCTTTACGGTTTCAAATACACTTGCCATTCTATCTTCCTCCTTGCGATACAAAGCATGTGAAACATACCTTGTTTGGGTGTATTATATCGGATTCTTCCATACTTGTCAAATCTTTTCCGTTAAACCGGAGGTGCCTATGCATAGTTTTCCCAGAAGCAGTGTCAAAGCCGCAAGACTGCTGTTTATCCTGTATCTGCTGGTCCTGCTCTATCTCCTGTTTCTGACACAGAACCGTTCCGATACTTTCGGCGAATACAATCTGACGCCTTTTCATAACATTATTATGTTTTTCCGTTATTATTTCGGCTATCATCAGTTCACGTTTCTGGAATGGTTTGAAAACATCTTCGGCAACATCCTGATTCTGATTCCTTTTAGCATGCTGCTCCCCTTCGTATTCGGACGCCGCATGCCGCTTGTAGCCATTGTGCTCATCGCTGCCCTTTTCTCCGCGCTTGTGGAGATCGTACAGTTTGTCAGCGGCCTCGGCGAAATGGATATCGACGACGTGCTGCTGAATCTTTTCGGCGGTTTTATTGGCGGGCTAATCGTCTGCCGCACCGAGCGCGCCGTCGAAAAGCTTCTGGACCGCTGTGCCCGTTTTCTTGCTTTGAAATGACAATCCCACGGCGCCGCCGTGCTTCATACTCACAGAAAGGAAGGTTATCGCTTATGTCTCTTCTGTCTGCCGAAAAATTCCCTCTGCCGGTATATCCGCCGAATCATATGGGTGTGTCCTCCTCGTCCATCCTGCGTTTTCTGGACCGGCTCGACGCGTCAAATATCTGCATGCACAGCTATGTCCTGATCCGCAATCACTCGATCCTCTCCGAAGGATACTGGGCGCCGTATACCGCGGAAAGCCTGCAGCGGATGTATTCCGTTACCAAGAGCTTTGTCGGTGTCGCGATCGGACTGCTCGCGCAGGACGGCTACATCCACCTCGACGACCCGCTGATCGGCTATTTCCGCGACAAAATGACCAAGCAGCCTTCCCGTTACATGCAGGAAATGACGATCCGCGACGCATTGATGATGTGTTCCGTTCATACAAAGACCGCATCCAAGATTGTCCCGCACCCGGATATTCTGAAGGCTTTCTTTAATGTAACGCCTTCGCATAAGGCGGGGACAGTTTTCAACTACGACACCAGCGCGTCGATCACACTCGCGGCCCTTGTGGAGCGGCTGACCGGCATGTCTCTGATGGATTATCTGCGGATGAAAGTCCTGGACAAGATCGGTTTTTCCGACGAAGCCTACTGTAAAAAGACCGGCGAGATCAGTGACGGTGGCGGCGGTCTGCTCTGCACCTCGCATGATCTGGCCAAATTCGCGCTGCTTTGTATGCAGCAGGGCAACTGGTACGGATTCCAGCTGCTGCCTAAGGATTATATGAAGCTGGCGACGACCAGGCGTGTATCGACGGATTTCGCGCATCCGGGATTTGACGCACACGGCTACGGATATCAGATCTGGATGACCGCGCACAACGGATTCGCACTGTACGGCATGGGCGGTCAGCTTGCGATCTGTGTGCCGGACAAGAGCCTGATTCTCGTAACGACTGCGGATACGCTGGATAACCCCGGCGGACTGGACATTATTTTCAACGCGTTCTGGGACACCATCTATAAAGAACTGGACGATGAATCCGTCGAGGAGGATCCGGATGCCGCAGATACGCTGTATGAGCGGATTTCCGGGCTTAAGCTCCGCATCGTAGAGGGAGAGACGGACAGCCCGATCGCGCGCGCGATCGGCGGCAAATGCTTCACCATGGACTCCAACCCGTCTGTTTTTAAGAACGTAACTGTCGGATTCGGTCCGGATTACGGGACGATTACATTCGACAACGATGAAGGCAGCTATGAGCTGCGGTTCGGGCTGGGCTATAACGCGCGGCAGATTTTCCCAGGGACGCGGATGGAAGCCGCTGCTTCCGGTGCCTGGACCGATCCGGAGACCTTGTTTGTCCAGACGTGGTTTACGGGCGAGAATCTGGGCTCCCTGCAAATCCTGCTGCATTTCGGCGGGGACGGTTCTCTGACGGTCGAAAGCCGCACCTTCGGCGACTCCGGCCTGCCTTCCGGTTTTAACGCCTGTGTGACGGGATTCATATACGAATAATCCAGGCTGAACTATGTCGAGCACTTTTCAGAATATCGGAATTCTTGCCCATGTAGATGCCGGCAAAACCACTCTTACCGAGCAGATGCTCTATCAGATGGGCGCCGTGCGCCTTCTGGGCTCGGTTGATGAAGGGACAGCCGCGACGGATAATCTGTCCGTCGAGCGCGAGCGTGGTATTTCTGTACGCACTGCTGCCGCTTCCGGCGAGTGGAACGGCATGCATGTGAACCTGATCGATACGCCGGGGCACGTCGATTTTGCCGGCGAAGTCGAACGGTCGCTTGCCGCGCTTGATTTTGCTGTTGTCGTCATCTCCGCGGTGGAAGGCATCCGCTCTCATACCGAGAATATCCTGCACGCTCTGGACAAGGCCGGATTGCCCCGTCTCGTGCTGCTCAACAAGATGGACCGCGCCGGAGCCGATCCTGCTTCCGTGATGGCGGACCTTGCTCAGCTTACGGGACAGATACCGATCTTATTGAGCCGTGCGGAGAACGCAGAATCGGATGCTGTAACCGTGCAGACGCTTTCCGGTCGTGCGTTTGAGGCCGCGGTTACGGAGAGCCTTGCGGATATCCTGGACGAGGCCGCGGAGCTTTTTCTCGCCGATGAAGTACTGTCCCCTGAGCGGGGCACGCAGCTGCTTCGGGACATGACGGCGGACTGCCGCGTTACGCCGGTTTTGATGAGCGCCGCCAAATTCGGCACCGGCGTCCGGGAGCTGCTCGATTTCATGACTACCTATATGCCTACTGCAGAGAGGCGCGGCAGGGACAGTCTTTCCGGTATCATTTACAAGATCGAGCATGACCGGCAGATGGGCAAGATCTCCCACATCCGCCTTTTCGGCGGGAAGATCAGCAATCGTGATGAGCTGACCTTGCTTGAGCCCGTGGATCCGCGCCGGCAGAATCCGACTGGCGAGGACGACGATGCCGTACCGGTAGAGACAGTTCAGCCGCCCGCCGAAAAAGTCACGCAGATCCGCAAGTTTCTGGGCGGGCGCTATGTAGATGCCGGCGAAGTCACAGGCGGGGATATCGCCGCGCTTTGCGGCCTGCCCTCCGCCAAAGCCGGGCAATACGTGGGTTCCATGGACCTTGCTGAGGTCTATCACCTGACGACACCTTTTCTCCGCGTCAAAGTCGCACCGGAGGATCAGGACCCTGAGAAAGTCCCGCAGCTTGCTGCCGCGCTTGGGGAGCTGACCGAAGAAGAGCCGTATATCGACGCGAAGTGGGAGAACGGGCAGCGGGAGATTACCATTTCCACAACGGGCAGGATCCAGCTGGAAGTCCTGGCT
>CACZPA010000019.1 GCA_902782895.1 uncultured Eubacteriales bacterium | reverse complement strand
GCGTCGGTATCGCCCTGCCCCATCGTGATCCCGATCGTTCCTCCATTGATCACGATAAACGGCGAATAGGCCGTGCTTTTGTTGGAAGCGTTGATGCCGTCGTCAGACGCGGAGATCGTGATCGTCCCGTCATTGATCTCAACAACAGTGCCTTCGATTCCTTCCGCCGCGGTGATGTTGAACTGTCCCCCATTGATCAGTGTGTAGGTCGTGCCCTGGACACCATCGTCTCCGGCGTTAATGGCAAATGTTCCACCGTAGATCGCTACATTTCCAACCGTGTCATCATCGTCATTTTCACAGTGAATCGCGTCCTTGGACGTTTCGATCACAAAGCTCCCGTCATAGATCGAAACCGAGTCATTGGCCTCGATCGCGTCTTTGGCACTGGTGATATTGTACGATCCTCCGGTGATTTTCAGATCGTCTTTTCCCGTGATGCCGTTCCCCGCCGCCGAATAGACTGTAAGCGTGCCCAGTCCGTTGAGTGTCAGATCATCCTTCGCAAAAATAACCGCGTCCGTTTTAGTGTCCCCATCCGTCACAAAAGCCCCGGTAACCGAGAGTGTGTTTTCGGAAGACTGCGCAGTCGTTACAAAAACCTTATCCGCGGAAACCAGATAGATGACAGGAAAATCTTCGTTCGTCACGGTCAGCCCGTCCAGTACGAGCTGCACCTTGGCTTCTTTTGTCGTTGCTATCCTGACGGTGAAATTCTGCGCTTCTCCTGTTACAACGTAGACGCCTTCTTCCGTGATCTCCACGGTCTGATTGTCCGCTGCCGTAATCGTTTTCGCGGAAGCCGTGTCCGCCGTCTGCTTCAGATCGCGGTCCGAGAAAACCTCACTGGCATCGGTATTGACAGAAGTATAGTCCACTGCCTGCGTGGTCTGGCCGGGCATACCACCCTGCATGCCGCCTTGTGGTCCGAAGCCCTGACCGGGCATTCCGCCTTGTGGTCCGAAGCCCTGACCAGGCATTCCGCCTTGCATGCCGCCCTGCATTCCGCTCTGCGGTCCAAAGCCCTGACCCGGCATTCCGCTTTCCATGCCACCAGGCGCTCCGTTTTCCATGCCGCCTTCCATGCCCCCTTGCGGACCGAAGCCCTGCTCCGGGAACTGTCCCTCCGGCGCACTTTCTCCTTCATTCATCGGCGGCTCAGGAGGAATCTCTCCTGAATCCATAGGCAACTCCGGAGGTACAGCTTCAGAATCTGTTTTTTGCTCCGACGAATTTGCCGGTGCCTCCGACGACTCTGCCGGTGTATTTGCCGACTCTGCCGGTAGCTCCGACGTTTTTGCCGAGAATTCTGCTACAGACGATTCGACTTCTGATGTCTCGCCCGACGCTGTCTTAATGCTGCCGACGCATCCGGCCAGCAGCGAAACCGCTGCCAGACACGCCAGCATCATATAAAACCAGTTCTTCCATTTGTTTCTTCTCATTATATTCTTCCCCTTTTCTTACGGCCTTCCGCCGAAACCGCCCTGGCCGCCGAATCCTCCACCGCCCATCATGGAATTGCTGAGCTGGTTGATCTGCGACCCATTGACGATTACCGTACCGCCGTTCAGCTGCCCGATTCCATCGTAGTCAAAGGCAAACTGCGCTGTGATGTTGACCGTTCCGCCATTGATGTACAGGTTGCCGTTCGAATCGATCGCGTCCGTATCGCCCTGTGCCATTGTAACGCTGATTTCTCCGCCATTGATCACGATCTGTGTCGTATACGCTGTGCTCTTATTGGACGCATTGATTCCGTCATCGTACGCCGCGATTGTGATCGTGCCGTCGTTGATCTCGATTGAAGTCGCCTCCAGCCCTTCCCCTGCGGTAATTTCCAGATCACCGCCGTTGATCGTCAGAGTCGACTGCGCCTGAATGCCATCATCAGATACCTGAATCTTTAAGCTGCCGCCGTTGATCTCGATGCTCCCCAACGCGTCATCTTCGTCATTTTCACAATGAATTCCGTCTTTACCGCTCACGATGGTCAATGCACCGTCATCAACCGTTATGGAATCGTTAGCCTCAACTGCATCCTCAGCCGCTTCGATCGAATAGGTCCCGCCGGTGAATTCAAGATCGTTTTTGCAGGCGATGCCGTTTGCCGTCGCGGAAACAATGGTAAGCTCACCATCGCCTTCAAGCTCCAGATCGTCTTTCGCGAAGATGACCGCGTCCAGATTGGTTTCGCCGTCGGCAGCGAAAGTGCCTGTCACGGTTAGCGTGGATGCCGCGCCTGTCGTAACAACATGTACCTTGTCCGCGGACACCACGTAGATGACCGGTACGTCTTCATTGGTCACGGTCACACCGTCCAGAATGATCCAGACCTTCTCCTCTTTATCCACGTCGACGCGAATCGTATAGTTCTCCGCCGTGCCGGTGAAAGAATACGTGCCGGCTTCGGTGATCTCGACGGTCTGATTATCTTCGACCGCGATCGCTATGGCTTCGCTGTCCGCCGCGGAGTTCCCGGAAGCGGATGCTTCTGTCGAAGCTTCTGCTTTAGAAGAATCCTCCGTTGTCGCGGACGTTTCCGCATTAACGGTCTGCTCTGCGGCCGCAGATGTCTGCGTCGTTCCGATCTCTGCTGTGCTGTTTGTTCCTAAGCTGCCCACAGAACTCCCGCTGCCAGCGGTTTTCATGCTGACACAACCGGCCAGCATCATCAGTGCGAGGACTCCTGCAAGCAGACATGTATAGAAGTGTGATTGTTTACGTTTCATGAAAAAGACTCCTTTCTGATTGAACTGTGCTTGTCCCCTTTCTCTCCGGGAGACAAGCACAGTATAAAGGAGTCAGGTTAAATCAAACTGAAAACTTGTGTGAACAATTCGTGAACTTCGGGCCGGCCCGACCTGATCAGACGATGATTCAGCTGGCCCGTTCAGGCGGTAATTCCACCAGTCCGATTAAACAGTGATTCCATCGATCTGTTCGGTCAGGCGGCAGATTTCATCGATAATTCCGCCGATATAGCGGATTGTATCGCGCAGCGGCTCATCCGTTGTGATATCAACTCCGGCAAGCTTCGCAAGTCCCGCGGGATCCAGCGTAGAACCCGCGTCCAGAACTTTTTTCCAGTCGTCAACAGCCGGCTGGCCTTCTCTCTCGATCCGGCGCGCGGTTTCCGTCGCAACCGTCAAGCCCGCGCTGTATGTATAGGAATACAGTCCCATGTAATAATGCGGCTGGCGCATCCAGGTCAGTTCCGCGCCTTCGTTCAGCACGACCGCGTCGCCCCAGAACGTCTCAAGGTTCTTGCGGAAAATATCGGAAAGCGTCTCGGCGCTGACGGACCCGCCCTCATCGATGATCTTGTAGACTTCCCGCTGGTACCAGGCCTCGCGCAGATGCGTCACAAAATTGTGATAATAGGTATTGCCGATCTGGCAGGAAAGTACCCAGCGGCGGAAACGCGGATCGTCGTTTGTTTTCAGCAGATACTGTGCCAGCAGGAGCTCGTTCATCGTGGACGGGGCCTCGACAAAGTACGTCGAAACGTCCGTGTCAAAGAGGGACTGATGTCCGTTCGCGTGACGGAAGTGTCCCGCGTGGCCCAATTCATGCGCGACGGTGAAAACGTCTGCCATCCGGTCGTTCCAGGAGAGCAGGATGAAGGATCCGCGGCCGTACGGGCTTGCGCAGAAACCGCCCGTCTCCTTGCCCTGATTCTTGGCAAAGTCGATCCAGCGTTTGGTGAAGGCCTCCTCGATCATGGAGGTATAGTCCTCGCCGAGAATGGACAGGCCCTGTTTCACGTAATCCTTGGCCTTTGCGACGGTCAGGCGCGGATCATAATCCGGGTCTACCGGGAGCTTCAGATCCGCGAAAGTCATCTCGTCCAGGCCGTATTTCTTCTGAAGCAGCCGGGCATAACGCTGCATGTGCGGTGCCAGTTCTTTGGTAATCAGATCGATCTGACGGTCATACATCTCCCGCGTGACCTTCTGCTCAAAGAGCAGGTAATCAAAGACGGAATCGAATCCGCGGAGGCGGGACATGACTTTTTCCGTCGTGACCTGCGAATTATAGGCGGCCGCGGTCACGTTCTCGTACTGGCGGATTTTGTCGGAAAACGCCTTGAAAGCGGCGCGGCGGACATTCGTGTCGCGCTCGTATTCATAATCGTCCTCAAAAAGCGAATAGCCCAGGGGATATTCCTTGCCGTCAACCGTAAAGGACGGGAACTGCATATCTGCGATCTTGGCCATATTGTAAACTTCATACGGCGTGTCGAAGCTCTGCGACAGCGCCGCGAGGGACTTCTCTACTTCCGGCGCGAGCTGATGCGGCTTGCGGCGGCGCAGATCCTTCAGGTAATTCTTGCTGCCTGTCGCTTCCTCGATCGCCTGATCCAGAACGGCATCGTCCGCCTGCAGGATTTCACTGTCGATAAAACTCAGCCGGCTCGCGATCTCGGCGTACATCGCGGAAATGCGCTCGTTTTTCTCGCGGCTCTCGGTGTCGTAATAGTCGACGGATACCGCGAGGCTCGTGTAATGGCTGAGCAGCGTCAGCTTTTTCTGCAGTTCTTCATAGTCCGAAAGGCAAGCCACGATCTTGTCCGGGTCGTTCAGTTTGCCGGGATAGGTCTGTTCGATCTTGTCCGCGAGTTCTTTTGCCGCGGCAAGGTCTGTCTGAAATTCCTCCTCTGTCTTGTAGATGAGAGAAAGATCCCATTTCAATTCTTCCGGTACGTCTTTTCTTCTTGCGAGTTCCATAGAAACCTCCTGTGTTAATCTTCAATTATATACGCGGCTACGATCTCGCCGATATACTCCGTATGGGGCGAATTATTGCGGCCTGCATAAGGATCCGGTTCGTCCTGGGGATACATCCTCTGCTCGATGCCCTCGATCCCGATCTCCTTGATGGGCTGCTCCTTCTTGTAAATGACACGGCATTCGATCGTGAGGGGGAACTCCCGGATGCCGGGAACACCGTTGGCCGCAGGCTCCTCCAGCGTGATCGCGAGATCCTTTGCCTTATCGATCTTCCATCCCGTCAGCGAACCCGCCTGTCCCAGTACTGTTCTGTCATATTCTCCCATGGGCACACTGATCGTGAAAGCCTTGTTTTTTCTCAACAATTGCGTGGTGAAACGGCTCTCCCGCACATATACCGTGAAAACAGGTTTGTTCCATTCGATTCCCAGTGAACCCCAGCCTATCGTCATCGTATTGAAACGGCCGTCCGCGCAGGTGTTGAGCAGCACTCCCTTGCCGATCGCTTTAACGATCTCATTCGCATAATCGAAAACATTGATATCCCGCTTCATCTGTCATCGCCTCCTCACGCAGAATTCAAACAATATTGTACCCTAACCCCGTGAAAAAAACAAGCGGTCTTTTGGCGGCCGGTGTGCGGCAGCGTGCCTTATGGATGTACCCATCCCGCGAAAATTCCAATTTGGCACGCTTCCCCGCGGAATGAACAGAGGTTTTCGCTGCGGAGCGTGCCAATCAGGGTGATAGTCCCCCTCCACTCCTCCATTTGGCACGCTTTCCTGCGGAATGAACGGAAGTTTTCGCTGCGGAGCGTGCCAATCAGGATGACAAGGCAGCTGGAAAACAGGACGGAAGGGCGGCGGGGAAACAGGAAAACCGGGTGGCAGGGCACAGGGATGTAGAACGGCGGGATACTTCATAAGGCTTTTTAATTCATTTAAACCACAATTAAATCACAAAACATGATCTTTTATTATACAAGCAGTATAAAACCTGGAATTAAGTTTGCTATTTGGAAAACCATATTCTATTGAATCTATGGTATTATGATAATGAAAACAGAAACAGGAGGCATCGAAGTGCAAGTGCGCGAACCATTGAATGTATCGCCATCAGATAATTCAAACTATTTGCGGAAAAAGCCTGACCCCGAGATACTGCTGCAGGACATCCGGAATCTGCTGATGGACGCGTTCGGCAGCGATGCAGACCTGCCAATGCACCACGGATATGAGATTTTCTGCCTCGAATATGAACTTGGGACCTTCCCAGAGGGCTCGATCTCCCATAAAAAGCGCGGCAAGTATGACTACTATTACTGGCAATTCCAGATCGACGGCGTCCGCAAGCAACGCAAAATCAAAAATGACGACGTCCCAAGAGCTCTGGCTTTTCACAGGCGCAAGCAGGATGTCAAACAACGTCTCCGCGCTCTGCGTGCCGAGCTGCAGAAACTTCCCGTTGAACAGCGCCGCGAAGAACGCGCCATCCGCCACCTGCTCCAGCGCCTTTTCCCGTTCTGCCAGGCTGCCGTCCTGCAAAAATCCAATACCTACGCCGATGGATCTCCCCGCGATTCCAAAAACGAGCTGATCCTCTCATTAATATACAAAATGCTCGGCCTCGCTGCTGAGCCTGCGCCAACACGCATCAGCCGCAATGGTCGCCTGTACCGCCCTGATTATCTTGTTTCACAGACATATATTCATGAGCATATGGGCATGCTTTATGATCCACAGTACTATAATAAACAGATTGAAAAACTGCGTGATTATGCAGGCGTCGGGCTCCGCTTGGGACAGAATCTGCTTGTGACGACCGATGACTCCTATCAGGATGGCGGCAATCACGATTTTCTTGTGATGCCGAAAATCATGCTGCAGATGGTACTTGGCAACGTAGTCAAGGCCACCCGGATGCGCCGGCTGGTCCGGGCTTTTCTGTCAGAAGAGAAACCCTGTCCTCCACACAGTTTTCTTGACAACGGGCTGTCTCTGAATTATAGTTAATATATGAATATACAGAAGGGGGACACATCTATGAACAAATGCAAAATCGTGATCGCGGTTTCTCTGGAACAGCGCCATCTTGATTATCTCGCGGAGAAAGCCTCTGACGGCGAGTATACATGTGAATATACCGATGTTACTAAGCTCGATCTCGCCAGCGCCGAAGCTCAGACGGCCATTGCAGACGCGGACGTCATCATCGGCAATCTTCCGCTTCAGTATGCCAAAAAGGCAGTCCATCTGAAATGGATGCAGCTTAATTCCGCCGGTGCCAATCCGTACGCGGACCCCGGCTCGCTGCCTTCCGAGGTTCAGCTCACAAACGCGAGCGGCACATACGGTCTGACCGTTTCCGAGCACATGCTCGCGCTGACCTTCGCGCTGATCCGTCACATCGGCCCCTACCGTGTGCAGCAGGAGCAGCATCTCTGGAAGAAAATCGACCGTAACATCTCTGTTGAGGGTTCTACGATCGCTGTCCTCGGCATGGGTGACATAGGGACGGATTATGCCCGCAAGGTCAAAGCGATGGGCGCTTACGTTATAGGCGTCCGCAAGCATCTGAAAGACAAGCCCGAATGGTTTGATGAACAGTTTACTGTCGACGATCTGGACGAGGTCCTGCCCCGCGCGGACATCGTCGCGATGGTTCTGCCGGGTGCCGCGGATACCGCGCATCTCCTCGATGAACGCCGTCTGCGCCTCATGAAGCACGGCAGCTATCTTTTGAACGTCGGCCGCGGTTCCGCGATCGATCCTGCCGGCCTCAAAGCAGTCCTTGCTGAAGGCCTCCTCGGCGGCGTCGGTCTTGACGTAACCGAACCGGAGCCTCTTCCGCCGGACGATCCGCTGTGGGACGATCCCGCGGTGCTGATCACACCGCACGCTGCCGGTGGTTTCTCTCTGCCGGAGACCCGCGAACGTTTTGTACGCGTTGCCGGCGAAAACCTCTATGCTTTCACGCACGGCGGTTCTTTGCGGAATCTCGTAGAACACTAAATGATTGATCCGAAAGATCCACAACAGGGCAAGGGACAGTTCTGCGACCGCCTCTCAAAATATAACATATGCCTGCAAGTACACCAAGCTATCAAAAAAGGGAAAGGACCGGCCTTTCCCTCTTTTATTTCTCTGTTAAGTCCTTTTCCGTCCCATCTTTTTCCATCCCATCTTTTTCCGTCCCATCTTTTTCCGTTCCATCCTTTTCCGTCCCATCTTTTTCCGTCCCGCTGGCTTCAGCCGGCTTGTCCTTCCGGAAGAAATCATAGACGGCCTTCGCTGTTTTCTCCGTCATGCCGGGGACCGCGGCAAGATCTGCCACCTCCTGCCGCCGGATACTGTCGACCGAGCCAAACGCCTCGATCAAAGCCTTGCGCCGTGCCGGTCCGATGCCCGAAATCTCCTCCAGCACAGACTGGATCTCGGCTTTGGACCGCAGTTTTTTGTGATATGTGATGGCAAACCGATGCGCTTCGTCCTGAATCCGTGTGATCAGATGGAAAACATCGGAATGCATATCGATTTCGATCTCCTGATCATGGAAATAAAGGCCTCTTGTACGGTGGCGGTCATCCTTTACCATGCCTGCCACCGGAATCTCCAGGCCAAACTCCTCTAACACGGATTCCGCGGCATGCACCTGTCCCTTGCCGCCGTCCATCAGGATCAGATCCGGCAGATGCGTGAATTTGCCGACCGTGATGTCTTTGCCCTGTTTCTGGCGCTCTGTCAGCTCATCAAAAGCGTGCGCGAACCTTCTGCGCAGCACTTCTTCCATACTCGCGTAGTCATTGGAACCGTAAACCGTCTCGATCCGGAACTTCCGATAATCATTCTTCAGCGGCCGCCCGTTCTCAAAGACGACCATCGATCCGACCGACAGGAATCCGTATGTATTGGAAATATCAAAGGCTTCGATACGGCTTGGCGGCATTTCCTCGTCCATGATGCCGAGCGCTCTGCAAAGCTCCTCCATCGCGCCTTGCGTACGTTTTTCCTCGCGGCGGATATGATCTCCGAACTGCTTCAGCGTCAATGCCGCGTTCTGCCTTGCAAGCTCCAGCATCGCGTGCTTCTCGCCGCGCTGCGGGACACGGATCGTGACCTTGCGCCCGGCTTTCTCGCTGAGCCATGCCTCCATCGCCTCCCGGTCCTCCGGCTCATCTGTCACCAGCAGCTCGCCCGGAATATACGGCGTTCCGGAATAAAACTGTGTCAGAAAAGCACGGATCAATTCTCCGCCGGAAGTATCCGCGCCGGTATCCATGAAGAAATGCTCCCGTCCGACAAGCTTGCCGCCGCGGATGAAAAACGCCTGCACCAAAGCCGCGGGGCTATCCGACGTTGTCGCCGAATTGGTCAGGATCGTCGCCTGGCCGGGCTTGGCTGACAGGTTCTCTGCAGCCGATAAACCTTCTGCAGCAGCTGTCTCTTCCGAAAGGGCTGTCCCGGCCTCGTGCACTTCCGGGCCTTGTATCGCATACGCGATGATATCCCGTTCATCCGTCGAGCCCGCGTCTTCGATGATCTGCCTGTTAAACAAAGTCTGCACATTTCGGATCTGATCCCGCAGCACTGCGGCGCGTTCGAAATCAAGCGCTTCCGCCGCGGCCGCCATTTCTTTTTTCAGGCTGCTCACGACTTCTTTTTCTTTTCCGTCCAGAAAATGCAGCGCGTTTTCGACGATCGCGGCATAGTCCTCCTGGGACACTTTTCCCGTGCAGGGTCCGACACAACGGTGAATATAATAGTTCAGGCAGGGACGCTCCTTGCCGATATCCTGCGGCAGATTCCGCCGACACGTCCGCAGTGGGAAAACCTGCGTCATCAGCTCCAGCGTCTCACGGACCGCGGTAACATTCGTGTAAGGGCCGTAATACTTCGCGCCGTCCCGATGGATTTTGCGTGTCAGATAGACCCGCGGAAAAGGCTCCTGCACCGTAGCCTTCACATACGGATACTGTTTGTCGTCCTTCAGCATTGTATTATACGGGGGACGGAACTGTTTGATCAGATTGTTCTCGAGAACGAGCGCCTCGGTCTCGTTGCGCGTTACAATATACTCAAAATGCTCCACGAGACTGACCATTTTAAGGATCTTGGGAGTCTTGTTTCTGGTCGACTGAAAATACTGCCGGACGCGCTTGTGCAGATCGATCGCTTTGCCGACATACAACACCTCATCCCCGCGTTTCATAATATAAACGCCGGACTGATGCGGAATCTTTTTCAGTTCTTCCGGAATATCAAACATGTTCTCACCCTCCTCCTGCCGTGGATGTGGTCACCCGTATTATATCGTAAAACGCGCCGCCGGGCAAGACCCAGACGCTGCAGCGGATTCCGCACTTGCCAATTCCCGCGATTGGTACTATAATCAGAGCAGATTTGAACAGGAGGAAAACATCATGTATGATTTTACAACGCTCGTAGACCGTACCAATACAGGGTCCTATAAATGGGATGAAATGAAGCGTCTCTGTCCCGATGTTCCCGCAGGCGTCGTTCCGCTTTCCGTCGCGGACATGGAGCTTAAGATCGCGCCGGAGATCGTCGACGGCCTCAAGGATTATCTCGATAAAACCATCCTGGGCTACACCGGTCCCACGGATGCTTATTATAATGCCGTTATTCACTGGATGGAGCGCCGTCACGGCTACAGCCCCAGGAAAGAATGGTTCGTTACCTCTCCCGGCGTTGTCCCCGCGATCCGAATGCTGATCAGCGTTTTCAGCGGGCCGGATGATGCGATCCTGCTGACGCCCCCTGTATACGGCGAATTCCAGGCTTCGATCGACTATAACGACCGCAAGACTGTCAACAGCGAGCTGCGCCGCTGTGATGACCATTATGAGATCGATTTCGACGATTTCGAGAAAAAAGCCGC
>CACZPA010000018.1 GCA_902782895.1 uncultured Eubacteriales bacterium | reverse complement strand
TCGGATATAATAATAACAGATATTTGTTTTGGCTAATAACGTTTTATTGAATTATAATTCACGGAGGTTCATCATGCAATTACAATCGATTATGAACAACTGGTCGTTCTGCCGCGGGATTCCGGGGTACTATCCGACTTCGGATAAGGTTCAAATCGATCTGCCGCACGACATGCAGATCGGAATCGCGCAGAGTCCGGAAGCGGACGGGGCCGCGGGACATTTCCCGGGCTGCGCAGGCACATATGAAAAAATGGTCGACATCCCGGCCGAGTGGCAGGGACAGAGAGTATATGTGAGTTTTGACGGTGTATACGGCCGGACAACCGTATCTGTGAACGGCAGCCGTCTGTATTTCCACCCGTACGGCTACACGCCGTTCCTCGTGGATATCACACGATATGTGGAATTTGGCGCGGCGAACCGTCTGGAGGTCGCGGTCGACAACACTGAGGTCACGAACAGCCGCTGGTATTCCGGCGCGGGCATCTTCCGGGAAGTGTCCCTGATCCACGCGCCGCTTGTCCATATCCGCCACAACGGAATTGAGCTGCGGACCGAATCGATCGACTGGGAAGCGGATCTTGCCACGGTCAGCGCCACTGTCTATGTCACGAACGGCTCTGGGCTTCCTTTCCATGGATATGTTGATCTGTCCCTGATGGGACCGGACCGTTCGCTTGTTACTGTGCGTACTTCCGTCTGGGCAGACGCCGGTGAAACTGTCCCTGCCCGGATCCGTTTTGTTGTACCGCATCCGGACGTCTGGGATCAGGATCATCCCGCGCTGTACCGCGCTGACTCGGCCCTCTTCGCAAAAGGCACCGAGGATCTGACCGCCGGCGCGTGCCTTGACACGGCCTCGACGCGGTTCGGCATCCGGACCGTCGCGGTCGACGCGGTCCACGGTCTGCGCGTCAACGGCAAGACCGTTAAGCTCAAGGGCGGCTGCGTGCATCATACCACGAGCCCGCTCGGCGCGGCTGATTTTGAGAGCCAAGCCCGCCGCCTGCTGAGGGCGCATAAGGATGCGGGCTTCAACGCGATCCGCACGGCCCACAATCCGCCGTCCGCGCAGTTCCTGAATCTCTGCGACGAATACGGAATCTTTGTGATCGATGAGGCTTTTGACGGATGGCATGTCAACAAAACACCGCATGACTACGGGCTTTTCTTTGACGACTGGTGGGAGCGCGACGTCACGTCCTACATCGAGCGCGACATCAATCATCCCTGCGTCGTCATCTGGTCGATCGGCAACGAAGTGTTCGAGCGCTCCGGCGTCGGGGACGGATATCTCCTCTCCCGCAAGCTGGCGGAAAAAGTCCGTTCGCTTGATGCGTCCCGTCCAACGCTGCTGGCGAACTGCTCGCTCTGGAACGGGCTGAGTGACAAGGACAAAGCCGAGGCCGCCCGGCGCAGAGACGGGGATTCCCTCCAGAACGCTAACGGCGCTTATGTGCGTGAAATCTGGGCGGACCGCACGGAAAGCCTGATGGCTCCGGTCGATATCTGCGGCTACAATTACATGGAAGACCGCTACGAAGAGGATCACAAGCACTTCCCGAACCGCGTGATCTGCGGGACGGAGTCCTTCCCGCTGCAGATCGATCGTATGTGGGATCTTGTCATGCGCAATGATCACGTGATCGGCGATTTCACCTGGACCTCCGCGGAGTACATCGGCGAGGCCGGCATCGGGTCCGCTGTTTATACGGAGCCGGGCGTCAAGTTTGATGTCTGGGCGCGCCGTCCTTATCCCTGGAAACTCGCTTATGATTCTGATTGGGACATTTTGCTGCAGCCCCGTCCCCAGCTTGCCTACCGCAAGATCGTCTGGGGCGCCTGCGATACATATCTTGCCGTGCGCGACCCCGCTAATTACGGCAAAGAAGAACATCTGACGCCGTGGGCATGGCCTATGGTCTGGAACAGCTGGACCTGGCCGGGTTACGAAGGGAAACCGATCGCGATCGATGTCTATTCTGCCGGTGATTCGGTAGAACTGTCCCTGAACGGAAAGTCGCTGGGTGTCCAGCCGACCTCCCGCTTCACAGCGTCCTTTGAGACAGTCTATGCGCCGGGTACTCTGGAGGCTGTCAGCTATCGCGACGGGCAGGAGATCTCACGGGATAAGCTGGAGACGGCCGGTGCCCCGGTCCGCCTCGTGATCCGTCCCGAACAGAACGATACCGGGGCCAACGGAGGCAAGGCAGCAGCAGCTGCTGTCGGCTCCGTATCTGTCCCCGCGAACGGCCGCTCCCTGATTTTCGCGCTGATTGAGTTCGAAGACGCGGACGGCAGACGCGTGCCGGGCCTCCGCAAAGAGCTCACAGCCACCGTCACCGGCGCCGCCCGCTTGCAGAGCTTTGCTTCCGCCAACCCGATCACGGATGAGAATTACGAAGGCTCCGTCATCACGACCTATAATGGCCAGGCGATGGCGATCCTGCGTGCAGGCCACGAAGCCGGAACCGCAACGCTCACCGTCTCCTGCGAAGGCTTCGAGCCCGCTGTACTGGAATTCCGGATCGGATAAGTCAATTCATTCCGTTTGTTGACTCGGGCGGCAGTGTATTTTCGAAAAATACGATTTTACACTGCCGGCATCGCCTCGGGCGGCAGTGTATTTTCGAAAAATGCGTTTTTACACTGCCGGCATCGCCTCGGTGTCAAGCCCTTTCAGCCTTGACAACCGGCCGGATTCCCGCTATATTTATACTTGTTCGAACAGACCGGCTGTGCAGATCGCTTGTGCAGACTGGCTGTATAGACCGCTTGTGCAGATTGCTTGCACTGATTGCTTGTATAGATTGTTTGTACAGATTGCTTGCAGCAAGGAGGCGTCTCAATGCGTATTACAATTCTCGGTTCGAGCCATGGCGTCCCGGAGCCGCACCGCCGTTGCTCCTGCGCGATGGTTCAGGTTGGGGACAGGTATTATTTCGTTGACATGGGCATGAATCCTATCGAGGACCTGCGGACACGCCAGATTCCGGTGGACGCGGTCAAGGGCGTTTTTATCACGCACACCCACGGCGACCATGTCAACGGTCTGGTGGGCTTCGCGGACCTCGTCAACTGGTATTTCAAGGCTGCGGATCCGGTGATGCTGCTGCCGGAGCAGGACGTCATCGACCTGCTGAAGCAGTGGCTGCCGACCGTTAATCACGGCCCGCTGCGCGAGCTGCGTTTCGCCTGCTATAAGGAAGGCGTGATCTACGATGACGGTGTGCTCAAGGTCACCGCTATCCGCACACAGCATATCGCCGTATCCTACGCGTTCCTGCTCGAAGCAGAAGGCCGCAAGGTGCTTTTTACCGGCGATCTGCACCACGGAAGCCCGACCGACTTCCCGGAAATCGCCTATTCGACACATCTCGACATGGTTTTCTGCGAATCCGCGCATTTCCCGGTGACGGAATACAAGCCGATCTTCGCGAAATGCGACATCGGCAAAGTCTGCATTCAGCACTACTCTCCGCGGTTTGACAGCCTGCTGCGCGGTTTTGTCGAGGAAATGAAGCCGCTGCCCGTTGTCATCGCGAGTGACGGGACCGAATTTAATCTCTGACAGCTTACTGACACTTTTATAAATCTCTTATTGGAGGACTATTATGCCTGAATTACTGAAAGAACGTTCCGAAATGGATCCGCGCTATGAGTGGGATCTCTCCACGCTTTACGCGGATGACAAGGCCTGGGAAGACGCTTTCAATGCGATCGACCCCAAGCTTGCCGCTCTGCCCGCTTACGCCGGCAAACTTCACGACGCGAAAGAACTCGCCGCTTTTCTGAAGGCGAGAACCGAAGTCGAGCTGGAAATCGACAACCTGTTCACCTATGCGTCCCTGCGCCAGAGCGAAGACACCCGCGCGGACGCCGCGCAGAGCATGTTCGCTCGCGTCTACTCCAAGGTCGTCGCTTTTTCCGCCTCGATCGCGTTTGTGGACCCGGAGATCCTCGCGCTGCCGGATGAGACGCTCAACGCGCTGGTTAACGACCCGCAGCTTGCGGACTACCGCTTCAATCTGGAGAACCTGATCCGCCAGAAACCGCACACCCTCTCCACGACGGAAGAGCAGCTGCTGGCCTCCCTCGGCGAAGTTTTCGGTGCGCCGCGCCAGATTGCGAACAGCCTGCAGGACGCGGACATGGTCTTTGATCCGGTCAAGGACAAGAACGGCAATGAGCACGAAGTATCCGGTTCCAGCTATATCTCGCTGCAGTCCTCTGACGACCGCGTACTGCGCGAGAACGCTTTCCGCAGCTTCTACAAGGGCTATCGCCATCACATCAACACTTTCGCCGCTTCTTACTCCGGCGCGGTAAAAGCCGCTGTCGCGGAAGCCAAGCTTCGCAAATTCGATTCTTCCCGTGCGGCAAGCCTGCATTATTCCAATATTCCGCTGTCAGTCTATGACAATCTGGTCGATTCCGTACACCGTCACATGGACGTGATGTACCGCTATCTGGCGCTGCGCAAACGCCTGCTGGGGCTCGGCGACCTGCATTACTACGATGTCTACGCGCCGCTCGTTTCCGGCAGCAAAGAGCATTACACCTATGAGCAGGCGCAGCAGATGGTTCTGGACGCGGTCGCTCCTCTTGGCGAAAACTACCAGAATATCGTGCGTGGCGCTTTCCGTGACCGTTGGCTCGACGTATATCCGAACAAAGGCAAGAGAGGCGGCGCTTTCTCTTCCGGCACCTATACGTCCAACCCGTTCATCCTGACGAATTTCACCGGCACGCTGGACAGCGTATCCACGATCGCGCATGAAATGGGACATTCGCTGCATACCTGGCATTCCAGCCACAATCAGCCCGC
>CACZPA010000017.1 GCA_902782895.1 uncultured Eubacteriales bacterium | reverse complement strand
CGGCCGCGGCATTCTGCCGTTTCGCGATCTCCGCCTCCGTTACGGACAGCGCGTTGCGCACACCGAAACAGAATCCTGCCGTTTTGGCGACTTTAATCTGCATATTTTCTCTTTTCGGCAAGCTCGGCGATCCTGTCCGCTGCTTCTTCTGCGCTCATGTGGGTGGTATCGATCTCCACCGCGTCATCTACCTTGCGCAGCGGCGCGATCGCACGGTTCATATCCCGTTCATCCCGTTCCCGGACCTGCTTCTCGATCTCTTCCAGAGAATTCGTCCCGGGATTCTTGGCCTCCAGCTCCAGGAAACGGCGCATCGCGCGCTCCCGGACATCAGCCGTCAGATAGATCTTAAGCTCCGCGTCCGGCAGCACGACCGTACCGATATCCCGGCCGTCCATGATGACTTCATACTGCTCCGCAAGCGTTCTCTGGCAGGACAGCAGCTTGTCGCGGACACAGCCGTAAACAGCTGTAACGCTTGCCATCGTTCCGACCTCCTGCGTACGGATCTGCTTCGTCAGATCTTCCCCATTAACCGTCATGTGCTGCACATCGTTCTGATACCGGATCGCGACATCCAGAGAAGGAAGTGCTGCTTCTACGGCCTTTTCGTCCTCCAGATCGACACCGAGCCGGTACAGGGCCAGTCCAAGCGTCCTGTAGATCGCTCCTGTGTCGACGTAATGCATCTGCAGCCTCTTGGCTGTCAGCTTGGCAACTGTGCTTTTGCCTGCTCCGGCAGGTCCGTCCAATGCTATCGCGAACATATTATTCCGCCTTTCTGTTTATACTGTTTGCCGCTGCTCTGCCCGCGCAGGCTCCGGTCGAAAAAGCGATCTGCAGGTTGAAGCCGCCCGTTTCGGCGTCGACATCCAGCAGCTCGCCGGCTATATACAGGCCCGGAACGATCCGGGATTCCATCGTTTTGGGATCGATATCGGAGACCTTCACTCCGCCCGTCGTAATAATGGCTTCATCAATCGGCGCGTCCTGCACGATCGGGAAAGCCAGATCCTGCAGTACCCTGACAAGCGCTTTTCGCTCTTCGCGTTTGATCTCGCCCGCGATGGCGGACGGCAGAACACCCGCCGCCAGAAGAACCGGTATGATCAGTCTCTCCGGAAGCAAAGCCTTCATCGCGTGCCGGATCTGTTTCAGGCGGTTTTCCTGCAAATCCCGCAAGAGGCGGGCATCCAGCTGCTCCGGTGACAATGCGGGTTTCAGATTCAGGTGAGCTGTAATCCCGGCTGAGGCAATGTTCTGATTCCGTTCTCTTGTATATTTCTGAAGGACACTTGTCGCTGTAAGCACGATCGGCCCGCTGATGCCGGAATGCGTAAAGAGCATCTCCCCAAAATCTTCTGTGATCTTCTTACCGTTCGCATCCGTAAAGGAAAGCTTTACATTGCGCAGGGACAGTCCTTCCAGCGTACCGATCCAGTCCGCACCGGTAATCAAGGGCGCAAGCCCGGGTCGCAGATCCGTCACTTCATGTCCAAACGTTTTCGCAAACCTGTATCCGTCCCCTGTCGAACCGGTTCTGGGATAACTCAGGCCTCCTGTCGTCAGGATCACGCGTTTTGCCGTATACTCCGCAGAGCCTGTCCGGATATGGAAAATGTCCCCATCTTTCCGGATCGATCGGACCTCAGCGTCGTTGACGATCCGGACGTGATTGCGGTGCGCCAGTCTGACCAGCGCGTCAATGATGTCTCTTGCTTTATCCGACACCGGGAAAACACGGTTGCCCCGCTCTGTTTTCAACTCAACTCCGGCTGACCGGATCAGCTCCTGGAGATCCGTATTGGTAAACTGATGCAGCGCGGAATACAGAAATCGCGGATTTGTAATGATATGCGGCATCCAGTCCGCGATACTCTCTGCGTTTGTCAGATTGCAGCGTCCTTTTCCCGTGATGCCGATCTTGCGGCCGACCCGCGCGTTTTTTTCCAGAATCAGAACATCCGCGCCGTTCATACCGGCCTGGATCGCGGCCATCATTCCGGCCGCTCCGCCGCCGATCACACAGATCCCGCAGATCGCGG
>CACZPA010000016.1 GCA_902782895.1 uncultured Eubacteriales bacterium | reverse complement strand
TCTCGGCGCACAGATGGTGCCGGCGGACTGCGGAGTCGACGAGGCTCTGACCAACCTGTCCATGCACTGCGCCAAGGACTACCGTACCAGATATACTCTGTTCAAACTGATCGACGAATGCGGTCTCCTCGATAAATATCTCGCCGATTATCCACTCGACTGGAAAGCATAAGGAGGCGGCGCATTGACTCGTTATTCCGGAATGGATATGACGGAGGGCCCGCTGCTAGGCAAAATCGTGCGCTTCGCCCTGCCACTCACGGCTTCGGGCGTCCTGCAGCTGCTTTTTAACGCCGCGGATTCGGCTGTTGTCGGCCGTTTCACGGGATCTCAGGCTCTGGCGGCCGTCGGATCCAACGGCCCTCTGATCAATCTGATTGTAACGCTTTTCATGGGCCTCTCCATCGGAACCAATGTTCTGACGGCGCAGGCTCTCGGTTCCCATAATGAAAAGGACCTTGTCGAAACGGTCCATACCAGTATCGTGGCCAGCTTCCTCTTCGGCGTGATCCTGGTCGTACTGGGAATGTTTCTGGCCCGGCCGATGCTTAACATGGTCGGTTCCCCGGAGGACGTCATCGATCTCGCAGAGCTGTATATCAAGATCTATTTCCTTGGGATGCCGTCCCTGATGATCTATAACTACGCTTCGGCGATCCTTCGCGCTGTCGGAGACACCAAGAGGCCCCTGGTCTTCATGATTATCTCCGGCGTTGTCAACGTAGTTCTGAATATCATCCTCGTCGTTCCCTTCCACATGGGAGTTGCGGGCGTCGGAATCGCGACGATCGTCTCCGAGACGGTATCCGCGGTTCTTGTCATGCGATGCCTGATCAAGGCGGACGCGAACTGGCGCTTTGATATTAAGAAGGCCCGGATCAGCAAGGATAAACTGCTGCGTATGCTGAAGATCGGCCTTCCGGCCGGTCTGCAGGGCGCTTCGTTCTCGATCTCCAATATTCTGATCCAGTCCTCTATCAATTCGTTCGGCTCGATCACGATGGCCGGAAACGCGGCCGCCGCCAATATCGAAGGATTCTGCAGCGTCGCCGCGGACGGTTTTGCCCAGGCCGCGATCAGCTTCACCGGCCAGTGCTACGGCGCGAAGAAATACGACCGGATCGATAAAATCCTGATTCTGACGTACATCCTGACTACGGCCGCCTGCCTGTGCACCTGTATCCCGTCTTATTTGCTCGGCCACTATATTCTGCGGGTCTTCACGGATGACATCGAGGTTGTAAAAGTCGGCATGATCCGTCTGGGTACAGTCTGCATCGTCAACTTTATCGGCCAATGGATGGGTACGCCAAATAATGTCGCCAGAGCCATGGGATATTCATCCTTCCCGATGATCAATACGATCTTCTTCGTATGCGTGGTCCGTGTCATCTGGATCATGACGGTTTTCCGCAGCAGGCCTTCCCTGCGCATCCTCTACTTCTCCTACCCGATGACATGGTTCATCGCCGCGGTTGTCGCGTTGATCTACTACCTGCACATCCGCAAGAAAGTCCGCGAGATGGATTCAGGCAGCGGGACGGAAAAAGCATCGGCAAGTGCTTAAACTGCCGGTTTCGCAAAATCAAACCGCATCAAAAAAGGATCTGCGACGAGCGTTCGTTCTGAACGTTCCGCAGATCCTTTTCTATTCTTACGAAGCGATGACCTTGCGCCCCTCCTCCGCCTGAACGACCCATTTCTGGGAGCGCCAGCGATACAGCAGGATCAGTCCGCGTGTCATTTCGTCGAGAGCGAAGCTGATCCACACGCCATACAGACCCCAACCCAGCAGGATTCCGAATACATACGATCCGCCTACCGAGATCAGCCAGGCGCTTACCTGATTGACGACGAGCTGGAACTTCACGTCCCCGGCGGCCTGCAGCGCTCCCGCGATGGAATTGTTGAGGGCTCTGCCGATTTCGACAACAACGTCGATCAGGAAAATATTCGCCGCGACCGCGATGATATTTGTATCCTTTGTGAAAAACTGAAGCAGCGGCAGCCGGAACAGGAGCAGGATCAGTGAAAACAGCAGATTGGAGCTGACGGCGACTTTGGTCACAAGCGAACGGATCTGGTTCGCTTCGTCATACTTGCCCGCTCCGATCCTGTACCCGACAAGCAGAGAGCTGGCGCTGGAGAAAGACATTCCGGCCAGCGCGACATAACGCACCAGATTGCTGACGTAAGTTTTTGCCGCCACCATTGCTGTTCCTGTCAGCGAGATGATGGATGTCGTGACAAGCTGGCTTGCCGAATAGGCGATATTATTGAGTCCTCCCGGGATTCCGATCGAGAGTGCGAGCTTGAAATCCGCTGCGGGGAAAGGCCGCAGATACTTCGGTCCGATCCGTACGCCGGCCCTAAAAGCAATGATCATGGCAATCACCATGGCCACAAAATGGCTCAGGACGCTCGCGAGCGCGACGCCCGCCACCTGAGAGAATCCAAGAACTTCCGGATGGAATACCGCCACATAATTGCCCGCGACATTGACCAGATTGGAAATCAAGTTGATCAGAAGCGGCGCTTTCGTATGGCCCATGGAGCGGCAGATTCCGGAAAAAATGATTTCGGTGCACTGGAAGACCATCATGCCGCCGTAGATCCGCATATATACCTCCGAAGCTGCCATTGCTTCCGCGTCCAGTGTCATGATCTTCAGGAAAAATCCGGAGAAGCACAGGAAGCTGACACCAAGCAGTATGCCGAGAAGCGTATTCGTCACAACGGCGATGGAAGCATACTGGTTGACCTTGCGCAGATTCTTCATGCCCAGAGCCTGGTTGATGCAGACAAGCGTACCGGACGCGACCGAAGAAGCCAGGATCATGCAAAGCATGATATACTGTCCCGCTACGGAGACCGCGCTGACAACGCTGTCGGAGACCCGGCTCAGGAAAAGCACGTCGATCATGGAGACTGTCGTGCGGAGCAGACTCTCCAGCAGGATCGGGTACGCGACCTGAATCAGTCCGACGCTTCTGGGATCTTCCTTTAGCCGTTCTTTAGATGTCCATAAAAAGCCACTCACTTGTAATCCTCTTCTCTGTCTCAAAATAAAGATGCCGTACCGGCAGATACGACATCATTTTTCTGTTGTATTCCTGCCTGCCAGGCTGTTAACACGTGACCGCGTCGACCTCTGCCGCTGTCGGGATCGCGGGCGCCGCGCCTTTGCGCGTGCAGGTGATGGAAGACGCGAGCGAAGCCCTTTCCATGACCTTCTTGATGGCTTCTTCCGTCACTTCTCCCTCGATCGCCGTAAATCCCGCGAGGAAATATCCTGTAAAAGTGTCCCCCGCGCCGGTCGTGTCAACTGCTTCGACGGGGAAAGCATTCTGTGGGACGGTCATCCCATGATAACGGTATACGGAACCGCGCTTGCCAAGCGTCAGAACGATGTGCGCGTCCGGATAGCGCTCCTCCATCGCATCCAGGACCCTGTCCGGATCCTCGCTGCCGGAAAGCTGCGCTCCCTCCACCTCATTGACCATGAAAACCGCGACTTTCTGCATGTCGCAGGCCTTGAGGCGGTCATCGAAAGGCGACGGATTCAGGACGATCTTCATACCGCGCGCGTAAGCCGAATCGATAATGTACGGCAGCTCGCTGATCTCGTTCTGCAGGACCAGATAATCGCCCTCTCCGTAATGCGCGAGGACCTCATCGACATAAGCGCGTTCCACCGCCCGGTTCGCGCCGCCGTACAGCAAAATACTGTTCTGGCCGTTTTTGTCCAGCTGGATCACGGTATTGCCGGTCAGTCCGCCCACTGTCTTCAGCAGGCTGTCATCCACACCATACTGCCGGCAGACGTCGCGGAGCATTGCTCCGTCCTGTCCGATACAGCCGGCAAGCTGCACCTCGAGGCCCGCCTTCGCGATCGCGACCGCCTGGTTCAGGCCCTTGCCGCCGGAAAGCGTCTCGATCGCCAGAGTGTCCTGCGTCTCGCC
>CACZPA010000015.1 GCA_902782895.1 uncultured Eubacteriales bacterium | reverse complement strand
TATGATACCGTACTTGCCGTTCCGCATGATATGCTGATCTCCGGCTATGACAGCAAGACCGTCAATACGCTGCGCCTCTGGCAGGCCAAGAGCGCGATGCAGATCAACATGTCTCTCTTCAACGAGGGCGATTATCTCAAGGCTTCCGAGAACCAGGCCATGGCGGAGGTCATCTCCAAGATCCTGTATCCGGAGGACAAGCATACAGAGGGTAAGTCCCTGCGTCTGAAGCAGCAGTACTTCTTCGTATCCGCTTCCGTACAGGAGATTATCCGCAAGCATATGGCCGTATACGGCCGTCTGGATTCTCTGCCGGACCATGTTGTCATTCAGATCAACGATACGCACCCGGCCATGGTTATTCCGGAGCTGATGCGCATCATGATGGATGAAAACGGTCTGACTTGGGACGATGCGTGGGATCTGACCACACGTACCGTCGCTTATACGAATCACACCGTTATGAGCGAAGCGCTTGAGCGCTGGCCCGAGCCGCTGTTCAAGTCAATTCTGCCGCGTCTGCACCAGATTATGGAAGAGATCAACCGCCGTTTCTGCGACAGCCTCTGGGAATACTATCCGGGCGACTGGGACAGAATCGCTTCAATGGCCGTTATCGCTTACGGCGAAGTCCGCATGGCGAATCTCGCGATCGCGGGATCTTTCTCCGTCAACGGCGTATCCGCGCTGCATTCGCAGATTCTGAAGGACGACGTGTTCCACAATTTCTATGTGGTATCGCCGGAGAAGTTCCACAATGTTACAAACGGAATCACCTACAGAAGATGGCTCGGACAGAGCAATCCCGAGCTGACACAGCTGCTTGACCGCACGATCGGCCCGGATTACATGAAGGATCCGGAAAAGCTGCACGAGCTCACGAAATACGCGAAGGACGCGGCGTTCCAGGAGTCTTTTGCCAAAGCCAAGCGCGCCAATAAGGAACGTCTTGCCGCGTATATTCTGGATAATAACGGGATCGAAGTCGACGTGGATTCCATCTTCGACGTACAGGCGAAGCGTCTGCATGAATACAAGCGCCAGATGCTGGATATTCTGCATATTCTGCGGGATTACTGCGAGCTGAAGGATCATCCGAACATGAGCTTTACGCCCAAGACCTATATCTTCGGCGCCAAGGCCGCGCCGGGCTATTACGCGGCAAAACAGATCATTCGGCTGATCGGTTCCATCGCAGATATGATCAACAACGATCCGGCCGTTTCGGATAAGCTCAAAGTCGTCTTCCTGGAAGATTACAAGATGACCGTAGCGGAGATTCTGATCCCCGCGGCGGACCTGTCCGAACAGATTTCCGTAGCCGGCCGCGAGGCTTCCGGCACGGGCTGCATGAAGTTCATGGTCAACGGCGCGATCACCATCGGAACGCTCGACGGCGCGAATGTAGAGATCGCGCAGGCTGTCGGAGAAGAGAACATGTTTATCTTCGGACTCCGCGCCGATGAAGTCAAACAGCTCGCTTCCAACGGTTATAACCCGCTGGTTTATTATCAGAACGATCCGTGGCTGTCCCGCATTCTGAACATGCTGCAGCAGGGCATCGGAAGAGGCAGCAGCCTGATCCATTATCCGGACATTGTCAATTCGCTGATCCTCGGCAACGGTATCGGTACAGCGGATCCGTACATGGTTCTCGCGGATTTCGCGGATTACTGCCGTGCGCAGAATCAGGCAAGCCATGAATACCGCAATCCTTCCGAATGGAATCGCAAGGCCATTCTGAATACCGCGGCTTTCCCGATCTTCGCGTCCGACCGTTCGATCCGCGAATACAGCCGTGATATCTGGGGACTGAAGCCTCTGTGGTAATCTGAGCGTAAGAAAGGCAATCTATGCAATCTATCTATGATCGGCTGAGCGGCGATATCGATGCGAACCGTGTGCTCGCGGATATCGCCTTTGCCGTGTATTCGTTGGTCACAGCCAAGACACATCTGTATCCGGATTTTCTGGCCCGGATCCGCAAGTATTCATCCTTTGAACAGATGATGCGGCAGGCGGATTCGATAGAGACGGATGACGAAGCGCAGTTCCTGACGGATTTCGCGGACATCATCGACCAGGAGCTCGATACGGAATTCGACAACGCGGAGGATTCCGTCAAGCAGTTCTTTACGGAAGGCGCCGGAGAGCAGATGCTGATGGGGCAGATGATCGCGCAGAATCCTCTGTTGACTCCGCATAAGCTGACCGAGGACGAGGTTGAGCTCTATTTCATTCAGGATTTCCGCAGATTCGACCGGTATAAGGATTCCCTGCGGAAGCGGATCTATTCCCTGATGCCCGCGAAAGCATATGCACAGGGTGCGCAGATCTGGCAGGAAGAGCGCCGGAAGCGGGGCATTCTGCTGGATGACGATGATCTGGTCCGGGAGTTTCAGGCAGATATGAATCTGCAGTGGATTCATTCCGTTCTCTGTACGGCGTTTTACCGCAGCGTACAGTTCGGACGGCACTACGAGCCTGTGACCGAAGACAATGACGAGGTGGATTCGGAGGACGAGGATGACTCCGAGATCGATCCATCGCTTCTGGAACCCGGCAGCAATGATCTGGAGGCCCTGCAGCTTTCCGAAGAGCAGAAAGAGCCGGATTATCTGCAGGAGGACGGAGATCTGCGGGATCAGATCTTTGACTATGTCGGAGATATCTGGGATGAGTATACCGGTTCCCGCGAGTTTCCCGCGGAGGAAGAAGAGGGCGGAGAGCCCGGTGAAGCTCACTGGACCATGTACGGGGAGGTCTTCACCAATACCGCGTATGAATGGATTCTGACCACGCTTTCCACAACGCTGAACCGCATGCAGGAAAGTCAGCCCGCTTTACTGAAGAATCTTGCCGATCAGCACGGAATCGATAAGGAGCACCTGACGGATCCTGTATCTTACTGGCAGAACAGTCTGGAGCTGCGCGACTATCTCTTTGATCAGCTGGATATGGTACTGAACGATTTCGCGGATATGAAGGCGGAAGACGCCATGGAAATCGGCCGCGAGATGCAGGCAAGGCTTGACGAGGCCCAGCCGCAGCAGGATGATCAGGAGCCCGATCTGTTGTAATTCAATATTTCATAAAATACATTTATAGGGAGAATTGAAAAATGGCTAAAGTAATCACTTTCGGAGAAATCATGATGCGTCTGCAGACGCCGCGTTATCAGCGTTTTATCCAGGCGGAGAGTCTGGAGCTGGAGTACGGCGGCGGAGAAGCCAATGTCGCGGTATCGCTCGCGAACTATGGTCTGGATGCCTACTATGTAACCAAGCTTCCCAAGAACCCGCTGGGAGACGCTTGTGCCGCAACACTGCGTAAGCACAATGTGCATACGGATTTCATTGCCCGCGGCGGCGACCGTCTTGGCATCTATTTCTCCGAGAAAGGCGCTTCCCAGCGTCCTTCCAACGTTGTATATGACCGTGCCGGATCCTCGATCGCGACTGCGAAGGCGGAGGATTTCGACTGGGCAGCGATCTTTGACGGTGCGGAATGGTTCCATTTCACCGGCATTACGCCCGCTCTTTCCGACGAGGTAGCCGCTATTACACTGGAAGCCTGCAAGAAGGCAAAAGAGCTCGGCCTTAAGATCAGCTGTGACCTGAATTTCCGCAAGAAGCTGTGGACCAGCGAGAAGGCCGGACAGGTTATGGGCGAGCTTTGCAAATATGTCGACGTCATGATCGCCAATGAAGAGGACGCCGATAAGGTCTTCGGCATCAAGGCTTCCGGTTCCAATGTTACGGGCGGACAGCTCTCCGACGCCGGTTATCAGGACGTTGCGGAGCAGCTGGTAGAGCGCTTCGGATGCGAGAAGATCGCGATCACGCTTCGCGAGAGCATTTCCGCTTCCGTCAACAACTGGTCCTGCATGCTCTATGACGCGGCGGAGAAGAAGTTCTACAAGTCCAAAAAATACACGATGAATATCGTGGACCGCGTCGGCGGCGGAGACAGCTTCGGCGGCGGACTGATCTATTCCTTCGTGACCGGACATGACAACGCTTACGCGATCGAATTCGCGGCGGCTGCTTCCTGTCTGAAGCACACGATCGAGGGAGACTTCAATCTGGTAAATGTTTCCGAAGTGGAAAACCTGATGAAGGGCGACGGCTCCGGACGCGTACAAAGATAAGAAATAGTACTTGCATTTCGTTTCAGAGTGTGTTATACTGTCATTTGTTCTTTACACGTGGCCATTAGTCGGAAATTAATGTCCATGAATCCATAAGAAAGAGGTTCCAAGATATGCAGGAGAGTATTCAGCCGAAATTCTATCAGGCAACCGTACGCTGCAACTGCGGCAACACCTTCACCGTAGGTTCCACAGCTAAAGAGATCCGCGTAGAAGTCTGCTCCAAGTGCCATCCGTTCTATACCGGAACACAGAAGGCCGTCCAGGCTCGCGGACGTATCGAGAAGTTCAACCGTAAATATGGCCTGAACAAATAATCCGGAGTATCCATTGCTCGGGATTCCGAACCGGCAGAAGCTCAAGCTCCGCCGGTTCTTTTCATAGAAAGGAGCTTTTATGCCAGATTCATATAGAGACCAGTGCAAGCTGCTGCGTGTAGGCGGGCAGGCTGTCATGGAAGGCGTCATGATGAAAGGCAAGAACAGGTATGCCGTATCGGTTCGCCGCAATGACGGCAGTATTCTGACACAGCTCTTTGACTGTCCGTCCGTAACGGATCGCTACAAGATTCTGAATCTGCCGATACTGCGTGGCGCCGTCCGGTTTTTCGAGTCTTTTGTGATCGGAATCCGTACGCTCAATTTCTCCGCGTCCTTCTTTGAAGAAGAGCCTGCGGCCGAGAAGAAAGAGCCGCAGACCGCTGCCGGCCGTCTGTGGAGCAGATACGGCGATTCCGTCATCACCGCTTTTTCCATGGTGCTCGGGATTGTCCTTGCTCTCAGCCTTTTCATCCTGATCCCAACGCTTTTCTCCGGCTGGCTCTCCCGCTGGATCCACAGCCGCCTGCTGCTTTCCTTACTGGAAGGCGTCGTGAGAGTCGCGATCTTTATCGGATATATCCTCGCGATCTCGCAGATGAAGGATATACGCCGGCTATTTGAATACCACGGGGCGGAGCATAAGACCATCAACTGTCTGGAAGACGGCAAAGCTCTGACACCGGACAACGTGAAACCTTATACACGCCTGAACCGCAGATGCGGCACCAGCTTTATCTTTCTTGTCATGACGGTCAGCATACTGCTTTTTGCCGTGATCTATGTCAGCAATCCCTTGCTTAAAGTGCTGTTCCGCATTCTGCTGCTTCCGCTTGTTTCCGGTATTTCCTATGAAATCCTGATGGCAAGCAATAAATACCATACACCGGTTCTGAACGCGCTGGTATGGCCCGGACTGCAGCTGCAGAAGCTGACGACCCGTGAACCGGAAGAGGCGGAGATCGAGACCGCGATCGCTTCCACGCTTGCGGTTCTGGACGCGGAGCACCGCCTGCCGGAGGAGCTGCGGCCCGACTGGGACAGAGTGCGGGAAAGCATTACTTTGAATCTGGATGAAGGGAAGGCACAGGCATGAGCCATACCTACCGGGATGTTCTGAATGACGGGATCCGCCGTCTGCGCAACAGCAGGGCGGAAGAACCGGAAGCGGATGCCCGTGTTCTTTTTGATGAAGCGTTTCAGATGGATGCGGCGAAATACCTGCTTTCCGAGCGGGAGCCCGCGCCGTATTCAGGAATTCTGCGTTATAAAGCCTGTCTCTGGCAGCGGGAATCCGGCCGCTCTGTACAGCAGATCCTGTGCCGGCAGGACTTCATGGGATTATCGTTTATCGTTAGTGAAGACGTCCTTGTCCCGCGGATGGATACGGAGATTCTGGTAGATACGATTCTTCGCGGATTACCTGCTTCAGGAGAAGTCCACGGGCTGGATTTGTGCACCGGCAGCGGCTGTATCGCGATCAGTCTGATGGCACATGTGTCCTGCAGCCTTTCCATGGACGCGGCCGATCTTTCTGAAAGGGCGTTGGATATCGCGAAACGCAATGCGGAGCTGCTGCTGCCGCGTACAAGACCTGTCTGGTATACGGGAGATCTGTTCCAGGCTGTCCCGGCGGATATCCGGTATGATTTTATCGTCTGTAATCCGCCTTATATCCCGAGCGGTGAGATCGCCGGACTGGACGCCCAGGTGCGCGAACATGAACCCTGGATGGCGCTTGACGGCGGAGCAGACGGTCTGTACTTCTATAATCGTCTTGCGGCCGAGAGTCCGGGCCATCTGCGTCCCGGCGCGCCTTTATACCTCGAGATCGGCGCAGAGCAGGGAGAATCGGTCAGCAGAATCCTCAGGGAATCTGGCTTTCAGGATATCCGGGTGCTGCAGGATCTCTCGGGCCTCGATCGCGTCGTAACGGCCGTGTGTCCTTAACGGGAAGGAGTATTGGGATGTTTGAGCAGATGCCCAAGGTAAGGGATCGTTATGAAGAACTGATCCGAAGTCTGAATGACCCTGTTCTGATGCAGGACCATGAGCTTTACCGCAGACTTTCTCAGGAGAAAAACAGCCTGGATCCGGTCATTTCGGCTTATGAAGAGTATCTTGCCGCTGTGAAAGCCGTACAGGACAGTACCGAGCTCATCGAGACGGAAAAAGATCCCGAGATCCGCGAGATGGCTAAAGAAGAGCTGTCGCTTGCCCGCGGCAGCGTGCAGGAATGCGAACAGCGTCTGAAGATCCTGCTGCTTCCCAAGGATCCGAATGACAGCCGCAACGTCTTTATCGAGATCCGCAGCGGCGTCGGCGGAGACGAGGCTGGGCTTTTCGCCGCGGTTCTGTTCCGGATGTATACACGTTATGCGGAACGCCGCGGATACCGTGTCTCCGTAATGGACGCGAGCGAAAACGATATCGGCGGGATCAAGGAAATCACGTTTCAGGTCACCGGCAGCGGCGCGTATTCCCGGTTCAAATACGAGAGCGGGGTCCATCGTGTCCGGCGCGTACCGGTGACGGAATCCGGCGGAAGGATTCATACGTCTGCGGCTACGGTCGCGGTCCTGCCGGAGGTCGACGATGCCAATATCGAGATCCGTCCGGAAGATCTGCGGATCGACGTCTACCGTGCGTCCGGCAACGGCGGACAGTATGTCAACAAAACCGATTCCGCTGTAAGAATCGTGCATATCCCGACCGGGATCACGGTAACCTGTCAGGACGAGAAGTCCCAGCTGATGAATAAAGAAAAAGCCATGAAGGAGCTTCGTTCCCGTCTCTACGCCGCCGAGCAGGAGAGAGTGCGTTCCGCGGTGACCGCTGATCGCCGCAGTCAGGTCGGCAGCGGAGACAGAAGCGAGAAGATCCGGACCTATAATTATCTGCAGTCAAGGGTTACGGACCACCGGATCGGCTATACGATCTATCAGATGGACGATTATCTCGACGGTAATATGGATCCGCTGATCGATCAGCTGACGTCTGATGAACAGACGCGTAAGCTTCTGGAGATGTCAGAAGACAAGGATTTCTAAAAAATCCTTAAATATTTGATATTTTTTTCAAAAGCTAAAAGGAAATACAACTCTTATGTCGAATACAGAGGATAAGGTTAATTTTGTCCCTATGAGACAAAGTAGAGTGAAATAAATTTATAAACTGGAGGGTAACGGTTATGAATGTCTATGGATCGGACAAGATTCGCAACGTCGTGTTGCTTGGACACGGAGGGGTCGGCAAGACCACGGTGGCAGAAGCGATGGCTTTCGCTTCCGGGGTCTCTAAACGATTCGGCAAGGTAACAGACGGCAATACGATCAGTGACTATGATCCGGAGGAGATCAAGCGTGGATTCTCTATCAGCGCGTCCGTCATTCCTGTAGAGTGGAACGGCTACAAGTACAATATTCTGGATACGCCGGGATACTTTGATTTCGTCGGTGAGACCCGTGGGGCCGCGTCTGTCGCGGACGCCGGCATCATCGTTGTTTCCGGCAAGTCCGGCACACAGGTTGGTACCGAGATCGCGTGGGATCTGCTCGAGCAGCATCATACGCCCCGTTTCATCTTTGTCAACGGCACGGATGATCCCGAGGCCAATATGGAGAATGTTCTGGCATCTCTGAAGGAAAAGTTCGGCACGCATATTGCTCCTTTCCAGGTTCCGATCTATGAAGGCGGCAAGTATGTAGGCTTTGTGGATATCGTTAAGATGCAGGGACGCCGTTTCGAGAACAACAAGGTTGTAGACTGCGACATCCCCGGCGATATGTCCGATGAGATTGAGGAAGTCCGCGGGACGATCCTTGAGGTCGTAGCAGAGGCTGACGAAGAGCTGATGCTTCGCTACTTCGACACGATGGGCGAGGATTTCACTGAGGAAGAGATTCTCAATGCTCTGCAGACCGGTATTGAGCAGGGTACGGTTGTTCCTGTTATGTGCGGTGTAGCAGCTAACGGAACCGGCATCAACGTTCTGCTGGATTCCATCAGCCATTATTTCCCGTCTTCTTCCAAGCTGCATCCTGTTAACGAGGGCGTAGATCTGGCCGGTAACGCGGTTGAGATTCCCGCTTCCGACGATGCTCCGACATCTCTGTTCGTTTTCAAGACAGTTGTTGATCCTTTCTTTGGCAAGGTTACCTATTTTAAGGTTAAGTCCGGTGTTCTTAGGGCCGGCGATACGCTTACCAACGTCGGCAAGGACGCGGACGAGCGTTTCAACCATATCTATGTTGTACGCGGCAAGGAGCAGATTGAGGTTCCCGAGCTGCATACCAACGATATCGGTGTAGTTACCAAGCTTGCTTCCGCTGCGACCTGCGATACGCTCTGCAGCAAGGACAAGATTATTAAGTATCCGGCGATCGAGTTCCCCGAGTCTCTGCTTTGCATGGCTGTACTGGCCAAGACAAAGGGCGATGAGGACAAGATTTCTTCCAGCCTGAACCGTCTGGTTGAGGAGGATCCGACCCTTCGTACCGTTAACAACGCCGAGACCAAGCAGCAGCAGCTCTTCGGTATCGGTGATCAGCATCTGGACGTTGTCGTCAGCAAGCTGAAGAATAAGTTCAAGCTGGATGTGGAGCTGGTTAAACCTCGTGTCGCTTACCGTGAGACCATCAGAGGCACCTATCGTGTTCAGGGTAAGCATAAGAAGCAGTCCGGCGGCCACGGCCAGTACGGTGATGTTCATATCATCTTCGCACCCTCCGGTGAAGATAAACCTTATGTATTTGAGGAGCAGATCTTCGGCGGATCCGTTCCGAAGAACTACTTCCCCGCAGTTGAGAAGGGAATTCAGGAATGCGTACAGAGCGGCGTTCTGGCCGGATATCCGATGGTCGGTGTCAAGGCTACGCTGGTCGACGGTTCCTACCATCCGGTAGACTCTTCCGAAATGGCTTTCAAGCTCGCGACCTCCATCGCGTTCAAGGAAGGTATTCCGAAGTGCGATCCTATTATTCTGGAGCCGATTTCCTCTGTTAAGGTTACGGTTCCCAACGATTATACCGGTGCTGTCATGGGCGATCTGAACACTCGCCGCGGCCGTGTACTGGGCATGGAGCCTCTGGGCAAGAAGCAGGTCATCATCGCGGATGTTCCGACAGCTGAGATGTTCTCCTATGCTACCGACCTTCGTTCCATGACGCAGGCACGCGGAGAGTTCACCATGTCCTTTGCACGTTACGAGCCGGTTCCGTTCGATGTTCAGAAGAAGATCATCGAAGAGAGAGCTAAAGAGAACGAGGCTTGATTCATTTTATTCAAGTATCTGTAAACTGAGAGGATCAGGTCCGTACGGGCCTGATCCAAATCCTATCTGAAAGGAGGATTCGACATGGCTAAATCCATTATTATCACTGTCGGTCGTGAGTACGGAAGCGGCGGCCGCGAGATCGCGGAGAAAGTCGCCAAGGAGCTTGGCATTCCATACTATGATAAAGAACTGATCACACGTGCATCCGAAGAGAGCGGTATTCAGAAGGGCCTCTTTGAGAAGGCTGACGAGAAGGCGAGCCACGGTGCGATGTTTTCGATGGGATGGTCTCAGGCGGTATATCCGGGCAACTATATGTACTATAACAATGATATGCTGACCAATGACTCTCTGTTTTCGATGCAGGCGGAGACGATCCGCCGGATCGCGGCAGAGGGATCCGCGGTAATTGTTGGCCGCTGTGCCGATTATCTTCTGGACGGCAATCCCAATCTGCTGAAAGTCTTTATCCATGCTGATCTCTCATTCCGCAAGCGCCGTATCATGCGGCTCTACGATGTTCCCGAAAATCAGGTTGAAGGCGTCATCAAGCGGACGGACAGGCAGCGTGCCAAGTACTACGAATTCTACACCGCCCAGAACTGGGGTGAAGCCAAGAATTACGATATTTCACTCAATTCCGCGTACTTCACGCCGGATGGAGTCGTTAAGATTCTGGTTGACTACGCCAGATACGCGATGGGCGACTAATTGTGATCTTACTGTCGCTGCTTTAACAGTATCATCAGGATCCCGGAGAAATCCGGGATCTTTTTTATCCTTATTTGTGAAAGGAATGCGCCAAATCAGGTCTTGTAATCCTACGCCGGATTTGTTATAATTAAGGGAGTTTCATAAAGGAGGAGTCCATCGTGAAAGAATACGATCCAAGATCTATAGAGAAGAAATGGCAGGACCATTGGGAGGCCAGAGGCGTCTTCCACGCGACCAATGATCAGAGCAAACCCAAGTACTATGCGCTGATCGAATTCCCATATCCGTCAGGACAAGGCCTGCACGTCGGTCATCCGCGTCCGTATACGGCCATGGATATCGTTTCCCGCAAGCGCCGTCTGCAAGGTTACAATGTACTGTTCCCGATCGGCTGGGACGCTTTCGGCCTGCCTACCGAGAACTACGCCATCAAGAACAAGGTGCATCCGAAGCTTGTCACCGAGCGCAATGTAGCGCATTTCAAGCAGCAGATGCAGTCCATCGGTTTCTCCTTCGACTGGAGCCGTGAGATCAACAC
>CACZPA010000014.1 GCA_902782895.1 uncultured Eubacteriales bacterium | reverse complement strand
GGTGAATGGAGAAAGAAGACACACGCGCTCGGTTTCGACGGGAAAGAGTGGTATGAGACGATGCGTCGGACCAAGTACATGGAAGAGCTTGTCACAAAGCACAGCACGATCATGGATCGTTATGATCCGGAGAAACGGGTTGGACTGCTCGTTGACGAGTGGGGGACCTGGTTCGCGGTCGAGGAAGGGACGAATCCCGGCTTCCTGTATCAGCAGAATTCGCTGCGTGACGCGCTGGTCGCCGGCATTAACCTGAATATTTTCAATCAGCATGCGGACCGTGTGCAGATGGCGAATATCGCGCAGCTGGTGAATGTGCTGCAGTCCGTGATTCTGACGGAAGGCGACAGGATGCTGCTGACGCCGACCTATCATGTCTTTGAAATGTATAAAGAGCATCAGAACGCGGATCTGCTGCATATGACGATGCAGGATGTGCCGGAGGCAGAAGGCATGGATGCGGTTAACGCGTCCGCTTCTTCTAAGGACGGAAAAGCGCTGGTTACGTTCACCAACCTGGATCTGGATCAGGCGGCGGAAGTGGTGCTTGAACTGCGCGGCGGACGCGTGGCTGCGGCTGCGGCGCGTACGCTGACGTCGGATGTGATGGATGAGCACAATACATTTGACGAGCCGGATCGTCTGGTACCGCAGGATCTGGATGTACAGCTTGTACAGAACGGGGACGGACAGTGCGTTAAAATCGTCCTTCCAGCAAAGAGTGTTACCTCGCTTGAGCTGACGCTGGCATGACGGTGGAATCGGAGAAACGTGCGGATGACGACAGAAGCTGAGAAGCATGCTGCGAATGGCGCTCCGGTCTGCAGAATCTGCGAGCAGTATGGTTTTTCTGTAGACGGATATCTCGAAGACGCGCTTCGCAAGCTGGAAGCGAGGCCGGAGCTGTTAGCGGACGAGTCAGAGTATACTTACCGGCTGTCCGTCTGTGAAAAATGCGAGCATATAATGGCGGACGGCTGCTGTCGAATGTGCGGCTGCTATGTTGTGCTGCGGGCTCGTACGCGAGACGCTGCCTGCCCGATGCGCAACCGGTGGAGGCATTCATGATGGAGATGAATTCTGTGTCACCAAAGGGCCTGTGGGTGGAAAAACTGCTGGACTGGTATCAGACTGTGCGTCGGCCGCTGCCCTGGAGGCGGAATAAAGATCCGTATGCCATACTGGTTTCGGAGATTATGCTGCAGCAGACCCGAATCGAAGCGGTGATCGGGTATTTTGACCGTTTTATGCGGGCTTATCCGACCGCGTCTGCGCTTGCCGCAGCGCCGGAAGAGGACGTTCTGAAGCTGTGGGAAGGGCTTGGGTACTATTCCCGGGCGAGGAATCTGCAGAAAGCGGCGAAGCAGATCGTTGCGATGGGCGGATTTCCGCAGGAAACCGAGGAGATCCGCAGGCTGTCCGGTGTGGGTGACTACACAGCGGCCGCGATTTCGAGTATCGCGTTTGGGCATCGGGCTGCCGCGGTCGATGGGAATGTGACGCGTGTCGTGACGCGTCTGTATGGGATGGAGGACGATATTGCGCAGCCATCCGTGCGGCGCACGATCGCGGAGATGCTCGAGCCCGTCATTCCGAGGAAGGACGCGGGGCAAGGCCGTGGTCCGGGGGATTTCACGCAGGCGATGATGGAATTGGGTGAGCTTCTCTGCATTCCCAAGGTGCCGCGTTGTGAAAACTGTCCCTTGCGGGGGGATTGTGTCGCGAAGCAGACCGGGCGCGTGGCAGAATTGCCCTTTAAATCGCCCAAAGCCGCACCGGTCGCGGTCAACCGCTTTGTGGCAATTATCCGGCGAGAGTCGGATGGAGCAGTCCTCTTGCATCGGCGGCCCGCGAAAGGCCTGCTTGCCGGATCGTGGGAGTTCCCGGGGATAGATGTGGGCTCGGATGGATTTCAAATGGATTTTGCGACAGGGTTCGTGTCGAGCTTTTTGGAGACCTTCAGGACGGGCTTTTCACAGGAATATGGTATTGAGATCTGTCCCCAGAATTATCTTGGGCAGGTCAAACATGTCTTCACGCATCGAGAGTGGATCATACATGTCTTTGAGGCAAAGCTTGAAGACGGGAGAATGGAAGAAAAACCGGCCGCGTCCGGGCCTGATACTGGATCAGGAGACTGGTGCTGGGAAGATCTTCGGGCGGACAGCGGCCATATGATGGCAACCGCATTTCAGAAGATTCGGAGGCTGCTGCATTGAGCAGCAGCCTTTTGTATCTCAGATTTGGTACGCTTTTTTCTAAATCCTTGAGGCAAGAACAACGAAACGCGTGCCAAATCCTGAGAGGAATAAGGCCGCAGAGCATTTCAAACAATAAAAAACCTCTGGGATCGGGAACCAGGTTTCATCCATGGCTCCGCCCAGAGGTTTTATGATTGCGACAACAAGAAGTGTTTTACAACAGCGACAAGGAGCTTATTGCTGCAATTCAATATTCCAGCTTCTGCAGATACCGGATCGCATCGCAGAAAGCTTCGAATTCGCGCAGATGCTCGATCAGTATGGGCATATCCGGTTCCAGCGTGCTGATGTGGTGCAGGTAACTCGCGAGATGCGCGGAACCAGTTCCGATCGGGACTTCCTGCAGCATGACGGAGTTCACATGCTGCTGCGCGAGATCTTTGATATGGCAGCTGACAATATGTGGGCCGAGCAGCCGGAAGCAGCGCTCCAACAGCTCTTCCTGATGC
>CACZPA010000013.1 GCA_902782895.1 uncultured Eubacteriales bacterium | reverse complement strand
CACGCCTCCGCCCAGCGACATCGCGGCAATGGTAAAGCCTTTATTCGCAAGCTGTACCAGGAAGGCTATGAGAAGCGCTGCCACTATAGAAATCATAACGGCAAGGCCATGCTGCTCCGGCTTCAGGAAGAAATCCAGCACCTGTAACAGAACCGTAAATGTGGATAGTCCTGTAAGCAGGGACAGACCGACGCGGATGGAAATAATCGACAGACCGGCAAGGATGGCTCCGACTCCCGCTGAAACAATCAGTATCGAGAGCGGTTTCCAGTCCAGATCCCGCAGCAGATAAATCATTCCCAGCAGCCCGAGAACAAAGAGACCTGCCGCCGTAAAGACCCGCACAAAGCGGTATCCGCAGCAAACGTATATCAACGAAGCAGCGAGCAGAATCGCCAGAAACAGCCAGAGCGGCTGTGCCTGTAAAGATATCAGCAGTGTTTTCAATGATCCCGCAAGCATCCTTTATCCCTCCGTATTCCAGATTCACGATAATATTCTACTCTATTATACAGGAGGACAGAACTTTCGTCAAGTCTTGACCGGCGGCACCTTGCGCGGACGGTTCAAAACTTTTCCCGATTTAGGGTTGCCTCTCTGTATATTATCTGTTATAATTATTAAGATATCTTATGAAAGAAGGACAGATACCGCTTATGAAAACGATTACCGGCTATCTTAAGCCTTATATACCGCGCATGATCCTTGGGCTCTTCGTCAAGGTCCTCGGAACGCTCATGGATCTGGGACTGCCCTGGGTCCTGGCCCACATCGTAAACGAAGTCATTCCGCTTAAGGATTACCGCATTCTGGCCAAATGGGGTGTTATCATGCTGCTCCTTGCGGCCGGCGCGCGGGTTTTCAACGTACTGGCCAACCGCATGGCATCCAAGGTCGGCCACGATACGATCATTCAGATCCGTCACGACCTGTTCGCGCGGATTCAGCTGCTGTCCGGTACGGACCTGGATCATTTCAGCATCGCGTCCCTGATCTCCCGTATGACGACGGATACCTATAATATCCACGGGACGATCGGACGAATCCAGCGTCTGGGCGTACGCGCTCCGATCATTCTGGTCGGCGGCGTCTTTATCACCTTCACCATGGAGCCTAAGCTGACGTTGATCCTGCTCATCTGCATGCCTATTATCGCGATCGGTATCATTCTGATCTCCCGTAAGGGTATTCCGATGTATTCCGAATTGCAGCGAAAAGTGGACTCCATGGTCCGCGTCGTCCGTGAGAATGTTACCGGTGTCCGTGTCATCAAGGCTCTTTCCAAGAATGAGTACGAACGCACCCGTTTCGACAAGGTCAATCAGGACGTCTGCTCTCAGGATTTCCACGCAGGCCGTACAATGGGCGCGATGAACCCGATGATGAATATGGTCCTGAACAGTGCGCTGACCGTGATGATCGTGGTCGGTGCCTACCGGATCAACGACGGCTATACGCAGGTCGGTACGGTCATGGCTTTCCTGCAGTATTTCACGATGATCCTGAACGCGGTCATGTCCTTCAACCGTCTGTTCATCGATATTTCCAAGACCAGCGCTTCCTCCGCCCGTGTGCGCGAGGTGCTGAATACGCCTTTTGATCAGCCCAAGATGGACATTCCCGCTGTGGCGACGCCCTATCATATCGAATTCCGGGATGTAACCTTCAATTATCACAAAACCAAACAGTCCGAGGACGTTCCGGACTGTCTGTCGCATATCTCCTTCGCCCTGAAGAAAGGCGAATCCCTCGGCATCATCGGATCCACGGGCGCCGGCAAAACGACCGTTATCAATCTGCTGATGCGCTTCTACGATCTCGAGTCCGGTCAGATCCTGATCGACGGCCGCGACGTGCGGAGCTTCGAGCTGCCCGAGCTGCGAAGTCATTTCGGCGTGGTCTTCCAGAACGATATTCTGTTCGCGGATACCGTCGCTAACAATATCTCCTTCAGCCGTGACATTTCACCGGAAGCGATCCACCAGGCGGCTGAAGACGCCCAAGCGATCGGTTTCATCGAACAGATGCCTAAGGATTTTGACAGCGAGATCGACGCGAAAGGCGCGAACCTGTCCGGCGGCCAGAAGCAGCGCCTTCTGATCGCTCGTTCGCTTGCCGGCAACCCGGAGATTCTGATTCTGGACGATTCCTCCAGTGCGCTCGACTACAAGACCGACGCCGAGCTGCGCAAGGCTCTGCGCAGCCATTACGCCGACGCGACAGAGATCATCATCGCGCAGCGTATCAGCTCCATCTACCACTGCGACCACATTCTGGTCCTGGAAGACGGAGCCTGCGTCGGATACGGCAAGCATGAGGACCTCATGGAATCCTGCGAGATCTACCGCGAGATCCATGAGTCCCAGATGCAGATGGAATAAGAAAAGGAGGAGACAGCAATGCCACAACGTGCAAGAGGCCCCAAGACATTCGGCGCCGGCGGCGGTCACGCGAAAGACGCGAAATACACGCTTCGCCGTCTGGGCGGTTATATCTGGGAATATAAGTATCTGTTCATTCTGGCGATCACGATCAGTCTGGCAAGCAATGCGTTCGCGCTGATCGGTCCTCTCCTCTCCGGTTACGCGATCGACGCCCTGGAGCTCGGCAAGGGGCATGTGGATTTCCCGAAGGTTTTCCACTACGCGACCCTGATGATTATTTTCTACATCGCGTCCGCGCTGCTTTCCTACGCGCTGTCCGTGCTCATGATGTACATTACACAGCGGATCGTCGGAAAGATGCGCAAAGATGTTTTCGACAAGCTGATGCGGCTGCCGGTAAGCTTTTTCGACAAGCAGCTCACGGGCGATATCCTGAGCCGCATGTCCTACGACATCGACACGATCAATGTTTCCCTGTCCACGGATCTTGTCCAGATCTTCTCCAGTATCGTCACGATCGTCGGTTCTTTCGCGATGATGGTTGTGATCTCGCCCTATCTGGTACTGGTCATGCTGGTCACGATTCCCCTTTCGATCCTCTATACGAAACATACGGCCGCCAAGCTGCGTCCTCTCTACGTGATCCGCTCCCAGCGTCTGGGCGATATGAACGGCTATATCGAGGAAATGATCACCGGTCAGAAGACGATCCGCGCCTACGCGCGTGAACAGAAGGTCACGGACCGTTTCGATACGATCAACCAGGCTGGCGCGGACGCGTATTACAACGCGGAGTACAACGCGGCTGTCATGGGCCCGACCGTTACTTTTATCAACAATCTGTCCCTGACGCTCGTCACGGTATTCGGCGCGGCGCTCTACATGGGCGGCTTCCTGACCATGGGCAATATCGGTTCCTTCGTACAGTATTCCCGTAAATTCAGCGGACCGATCAACGAAATCGCCAATATCATCGGCGAGCTGCAGTCCGCTCTGGCAGCGGCCGAGCGTGTCTTCCTGCTTCTCGATGAGGAAGAAGAACCCGCCGACGCGGTCGAGGCGAAGAATCCCGGAATGATCGAGGGCGACGTAAAACTGGACGACGTCGCGTTCCGCTATCTGCCAGAGATCCCGGTCATTCATGATTTCAGCATGCACGCCAGTCCCGGCCAGGTCATCGCGATCGTTGGTCCGACCGGCGCGGGCAAAACAACCATCGTCAACCTGCTGATGCGTTTCTATGACATCGACTCGGGACGGATCGAGATGGACGGTACCGAGATCCGGGAGATCACCCGGTCCGGGCTACGGCGCCAGTTCGCGATGGTCCTGCAGGATACATGGCTCTTTGACGGAACGATCT
>CACZPA010000012.1 GCA_902782895.1 uncultured Eubacteriales bacterium | reverse complement strand
TTCCTGCAGGCCTGTATGAACTCCGGAGTTGTCCCGGCCCTCGGCGGATCGAGGAAGACCACATCCACATGGCGTCCTTCCGCGGCCTGCTGAACCATACACTCCCCGGCATCGCCCGCCGCGAACTGGATATTGGCGAGCTGATTGCGTTTCGCGTTCTGCCACGCGTCCTGCACAGCACCTGCGTTCAGTTCGATTCCGAAAACCTGTCCCGCGTGCGGCGCAGCGCAGATTCCGATCGTCCCGATCCCGCAGTAGGCATCGATCACAGTTTCACGACCGGTCAGCCCGGCCATCCGGATCGCCGTATTGTACAGAATCTCCGTCTGCGCAGGATTCACCTGATAGAAGGAATTCGGCGAGATGCGGAAAATATGTCCGCACAGACGGTCTTCGATCCAGCCTTTGCCGAAAAGCACAATATCTCTGTCCCCAAGAACCATGTTAGTCTTGCGGGAATTCACGTTCTGGACCACTGTCGTGATCTCCGGGTGCAGTTCCAGCAAAGCCTTGACAAAGTTTTTGCGGGACGGGAAAACCGTACTCGCCGTCACAATCACGGCCATGACCTCCCCGGTCGCGATGCCTCTGCGCACCAGAAAATGCCGGATCAGCCCGGTCCTGCGGTCTTCGTGGTAGGCAGGCAGCCGGAAAGACTGTACCAATGCAGCAAGGTCTTCCAGGATCAGCTGGCAGGTCCGATCCTCTATAAGGCATTCCTTCACAGGAATCACGCGGTGTGTCCCCTCGGCGTAGATACCCGAGCTGATCCGCCCATTCCTGCTTACACTAAGCACACGGTGTGCTTTATTGCGGTAATAGAGCGGCTGTGCCGCGCCGATGATCGGTGAAACCTTCGCGAAAGGCGACAGCAGCCCGTCCACGTATTTCTGTTTGGCGGCCAGCTGTTCTTCATACGGTACAGCAGCGTATGCACATCCTCCGCACTCCTCTGCATGCGGGCAAATCTTATCTGCCATGGTTCTGCCCTCTTCAGTACCGGATCTGGATCGAATCCACGTCGATCCCGTATTCGTCGGCAAAAGCCTTCAGCTCTTCCGGGCTGCGGACCAGCATGACGGCGTGGAAGTGTCCCGCTTCGTCTTCAAACCCGGCTGTTTTCTCCCCTGTGCAGATGCTGGAGAGAACGACCGGCTTCAGATGCTCCCGGTCCCACTCCTTTACCGCGTGTTTTTTCATACTCTTAAAATGGCTGAAAATAGACATAACTTGCCTCTTTCTGCATATATTTGCTTGAATTCCGTCTCTTTCTGTATTATAATAAATCCACCTTGATGAAGAAAGGACTGAGTCAAATGACACAGGACAGCAAGCAGATCAACATTGCACTGCTCGGTCTCGGTACCGTCGGTGAAGGCATCTACAAGGTGCTGCAGAAGCAGGCCCCCATGATGATGCAGAAGCTCAACACCAATATCAATATCTCTAAAATCCTCGTCCGAACCCCGGCCAAGCATGTTTCCAAGGTCAGTGATCCTTCTGTCCTGACGGACAATTATGACGAAATCCTGAATGATCCGTCGATCCGGATCGTTGTTGAGGTGATGGGCGGCATCGAACCCGCTTTCACCTACATCCGCAAGGCGTTTGAAGCCGGCAAGAGCGTCGTAACCGCCAACAAAGACCTTATCGCGGCGCACGGCAGCGAGCTGATCGAGACAGCGGAAACAAACGGCTGCGAGCTCCGGTATGAAGCTTCCGTCGCCGGTGGCATTCCGATCATCAATCCGCTGCTCAACAGTCTTGCAGCCAATGAAATCACGGAGATCACCGGTATTGTCAACGGTACGACGAATTTCATCCTGACCAAGATGACCAAGGAAGGTATGGATTACGAACCGGCGCTGGCTGAGGCCATGCGGCTTGGTTACGCAGAGCCGGATCCGACCAACGATGTGGAAGGCTTCGACGCGGCCCGCAAGATCGCGATCATGGCACAGATCGCTTTCCATACCAAGGTTACGCTCTCGAATGTTTATACAGAAGGCATCACCAAAGTAACCTCAAGGGATATTTCGTACGCCGCCGCTCTCGGCTGGGTGATCAAGCTGCTCGGCGTGGCGCGCAATACAGAAGACGGCGTGGAGGTCCGTGTACATCCGACACTGATTCCGGAAGATCATCCGCTGGCATCCGTGACGGATTCCTACAATGCGATCTTTGTCCACGGCGACGCGGTCGGCGACGTGATGTTCTACGGACGCGGCGCGGGACAGCTGCCGACGGCAAGCTCCGCTGTCAGTGATATTTTCACAATCGCGCGCCATCAGGCAAGCCATGCTTCCAGCGTCGCGCGGGACAGCGTGTTCCGCTCTCTGCCGGTGAAAACCATCGACGATACCGTCTCCAGCTACTACATCCGCATGATCGTGGAAGACCGTCCCGGCGTTCTGGCTTCGGTCGCGGGCGTTTTCGGCAACAACTCTGTTTCGATCCAGCAGATCATCCAGAAGAGCAAGATCAATGATGCCGATTCGGAGCTTGTCATCATCACGAGCCCGATTCACGAGCGCCACATCAAGGCCGCGACGGACGTCTTTAAGACCTCTCCCGCAATTCGCGAGATCGCTTCGATCATCCGTGTTCTGTAATCAGATTATTCCATATTCCATTATAAAAGTCAAACAGGAGATTCCCGCATGAGACGACTGCCCTTTTCATCCGACTATATGGAAGGCGCGCATCCGGCCGTTCTGGACGCGCTTGTCCGTACCAATATGGAATCGACCGACGGCTACGGTGCCGATCCGTATACCGCGGCCGCTGAAGCAGCGATCCTGCGCGCCTGCGGCTGTCCGGACGGAGCGGTGAAGTTCCTGATCGGCGGTACGCAGACCAACGCGCTTGTGATCACCTGTCTGCTGCGTCCCTATCAAGGCGTCATCGCTGCGGAATCCGGCCATATCGCCGTACACGAAGCCGGTGCGATCGAGGCGGGCGGACATAAAGTGCTGACGCTGCCCGCGCAGGATGGCAAAATCACAGACGAAGCGATCCGCGGTCTGGCAGCCGCTCATTATGACAATGAAGTCCGCGATCATATGGTCCAGCCAGGCATGGTATATCTGTCCCAGCCGACGGAATTCGGCACGCTGTACTCCCGCACAGAGCTTGCAGCGATTCACGAAGTCTGCAAGCAGTACGATCTGCTGCTGTACGTGGACGGAGCACGGCTTGCCTATGCACTCGGATCCGATGCCAACGATGTCTCCTTGCAGGATCTCGCGTCCCTGACGGACATCTTCTATATCGGCGGAACCAAGTGCGGACTGCTCTTTGGTGAGGCGGTCGTACTGCCGCATCGGGACCTGATTCCCGGTTTTTTCACACTGATCAAGCAGCATGGCGCGCTGCTCGCGAAGGGCCGCATTCTCGGTGTTCAGTTCGGAGCGATGTTCGGCGTGGACGGTGTCGCGCCGCAGCCCGGCGTCCTGCTGTATGAGCAGCTCGGCAAGAAAGTCGTCGATTACGCGCAGCGCATCCGCGCGAAACTGATCGAGCGCGGTCTGCCGCTGTATATCGACTCCCCGACCAATCAGATCTTCTGCGTCTATCCGGACGCGGACCTGCCGACGCTGGGTGAAAAGTTCAATTACGGCTATATGGAGCGCTATGACACCGATCATACCGTGATCCGCTTCTGCACCAGCTGGGCGACACAGGAAGAGGACGTCGCGGCACTGCTGGAGATTCTCTGACAGTGTGCCGCTTGACCGTCGCCGCCTGACCGTCCGCCGCTCAACCGCCCGATTTACATCTTACTCGAGCCACTCCATCACACGTTTACGCATACCTTCGACGTCCAGCACGCCTTGCGCGAAGCCCTTCCGGACCAGCTCCTCGGGCAGGACATCGTCATATTTATCAAAAACAGGATTCTCCCCCTCGAAAACCAGTTCCATCGGATCGAGGGGCTTTTTGATTTCTTCTTCCAGGATCTGCCAGAACTCCTCTTCTGACACGCCCATCGTGAATTCCATGAAATACGGACGCAGCGAAACAAAGCCCTTCAGGCCGAGCTTCTTGCAGCGCAGGCGCAGGAAACGCTCGAGCGCCAGAAAAGCATAGCTGCCAAGCCATGGGAAGAGACAGTACATATTGCCGCCGAGCGGAACAAGAGGCTGCAGCAGCATATTGGTAAGCTTCGCGTTCAGACGGGCGGTACGCAGCCGCGCGCGGGCGTTTTCGCGCAGATAGGGATACATCGTATCCTCTGCGAGCACCTGCTTCATCCGTTCCAGAATCCGCGTATGGATGTCACCTGCAACGTCGCCAAAATACGCCGGGACCTTGCCTTTAACCATGTGGCAATAGACCTGATGCCGCTTGCGGTCCACCTCTTCGACGACCCAGACATGACCGGCAAGCGCGATCTTGTCGCCGAGCACGGGCGGATAGGCGATCGTCCCAAGCTCCTGCGACTCACAGCGCACGCTGTATTCCTCATTCTCCTTGAAAACCGCGTAGAATTTGAAGGAATTCGTGAGGCGCTCGCCTTCCAGACCGACGATCAGACCGTCATTTTCTGTCCGCTGGACATAATCGGCTTCGAGCATATGTGTCAACAGAATGCGGAAGTCCTCCGTTGTCACGTTTTCAAAGGGCGACAGGGGCAGGACACGGGAGGCCAGTTCCGCCGGTGTCATTTCTCCGTGGGAGGCCAGAATGCTCAGCGTCTGGTGAAACAGCAGACTGTAAGGCAGGCGGCCTTTGCGTGGCGGCTCGACAAAACGCTCCTCCAGATAGAGCTGGATGAGTGCGATGCCCTGCAGAAGCTTCCACGGAACCGTCTCCGGCAGGACCGCGCGCGGCTCGGCATGCTCCTCGCGAATCACGAACCACATTTCCTCCGCGCCTCCACGGCGGCCGGTCCGGCCCATCCGCTGCAGGAACGACGAAACCGTGAACGGCGCGTCGATCTGGAACGCGCGCTCCAGCTTACCGATGTCGATTCCAAGCTCCAGCGTCGCGGTTGTGCAGGTCGTCAGCGCGGAATCCTCGTCCTTCATCTCCTCCTCGGCCGTCTGTCGATAGGAAACCGACAGGTTGCCGTGATGGATCAGGAAGCGGTCCGGTTCATGATTCGCCTCGCAGTACTGGCGCAGCGTCGTCGTAACCTCCTCGCACTCCTCACGCGAATTGCTGAAAACAAGGCATTTTTTGCCCTTGGTATGCTCAAAAATATATCCGATCCCGCGGTCAGCGGCAAGCGGTGCCTCGTCCGTTTTTTCGAGGTCCTCGACCGTCTGCAGACGGGTATCTGTCCCGCCACCGTCCGGCTGATCTGCTTTTTGCGGCAGCTCGTCAACCGTCGACGGTGCTTCCTGCTGCTGGACTTCCTGCGGCTGCGTCTCGCCAGTCTTCGGCGCAAGCTTCGCGACATTTTCCATCTCGGCCGCCTGCGGGTCCGCCAGATAAAAATGCTCCATCGACAGCCGCCACTGCATGCCTTTCGCGTCGATCTTCGGGATAAAGGTCGTGCGTCCCGTCCCTGCCGAGAGCAGTCTGCCCGCCTCGCCCGGATCGCCGATCGTCGCGGAGAGTCCGATTCTCCGCGGATTGACGCCGGCCGCGCGGGAGAGCCTTTCGATCAGGCAGAAGGTCTGTCCCCCTCTGTCGCCCCGCAGCAGCGAATGGATCTCATCGATCACGACAAAACGCAGATCCCCGAAAAGCTTCGCGATCTCGCCATGTTTGCGCAGAAGCAGCGATTCCAGCGATTCCGGCGTAATCTGCAGAATCCCCGACGGATGCTCCAGCAGTTTTTTCTTATGGGACGGAGAAACGTCCCCGTGCCAATGCCATACGGGGATCTCCGCTTCCTTGCAGAGATCGTTAAGCCGCGTGAACTGGTCATTGATCAGGGCCTTCAGCGGCGCGATGTAAAGGCAGCCCACCGACTCCGGCGGATCCTCCTGCATCAGCGTCAGAATCGGGAAGAAAGCCGCTTCTGTCTTGCCGGAGGCCGTGGACGCGCACAGCAGCACGTTCTGCTCGGTATTGAAAATCGCGTCGCCGGCCGCGACCTGCACACCGCGCAGATTCTGCCACTGGTTCCTGTAGATGAATTCCTGTATAAAAGGTGCGTATCTGCCGAAAATGTCCAAAACTTCGCCTCCTTAGACCGTAAACGTCGCGAAATCCTCATCTGCCTCGTCGCTGACCGCTTCGGACCGCGCATAGGAGAATTCGTC
>CACZPA010000011.1 GCA_902782895.1 uncultured Eubacteriales bacterium | reverse complement strand
TCATGCGCGCCTCCCTTATATCAGTAGTCGAATTCTTCCTTCTCTACGTGAATGGTCGTCGTCAGCTTCTCGCCCTGATACGGCTTTCGGATCTCCAGCAGATTCAGGACGGTATAGCCCTTTGCCCGCAGGAAAGCGATCATGCCGGCATTGTTCGGATGGACGTAATTGTAGACGGTTTCTTCTCCCATCGCCCCGGCGATCTCCTCCGCCTTGCTGAAAAGCATCGTGGCGACACCTTTTCTCCGATACGCCTCGCAGACATAGATATGTTCCACCCACAGGCAAGGCTCATCGATCCGGCAGACCATATAGCCGACAAAAGCTTCTCCGTCCCTGACCGCATAGACCGGGAATCCGGCCTGCAAGAACTCCAGGAGCTCTTCTCTGCCGGCCGCAACATTGCGCTGCGAATGGATGCCCTTATATGAATTCAACTGCACGCGAAAATCCGCCACCAGCGGTGCGATCCCGTCCATCTCCTCTGTATTCTTTGCATTATCTACGTCTATTTTATATAACTTCATATTCTGTAACTCCATGATCTGTCCCCATTCATAAACCAGTCTCTCATTGCTGATCTGATTATACCATAGATTTGCAAAAAAGTCTGTGTCCGGTATAAGCACAGGCAGGCCAGACGCCGTCAACATCGATTCATCTAACCCGCCATACGGAGTTTTTCTCGAAAAAATCAAATCATTCCGTATGATTTCGCTTTATTATACGGAATAATCGCTTAAAACCGCAAAATAATCCGTATGGATTTGTGCCAATCGAGCTTCGGCTACGGAAAACTAGATAAAAACCTGCTTATATTCCGTAGAAAATGAAAGAAACTTACGGAATATAGTTACAAAAGGCTGAAACATTCCGTACGCACGTTTTGCCGGAGGTTTTATCTGCCAACAGAAATGACTTATCTGCTATCGTATATAAACCAAAGTCGCGCGCCAGTCACTCAAAAGCGGAAGTCGATCGCGGAAGAGCCTTTATCCAATCGACAATCTAAATAACATGAACACATTCCCTCGCAAGTCGTTCGAAGGTCTTATCTGCTAATAGAAACAATTTATCTATAAAAGTCTATCACCCTCACCGTAAAAACCTTTTGCTTTAGCAACGGTTTTGAGGTGGGGGTGATAGACTTTTAAGCGATGAATGTTTCTAATGACAGTTCAGACCTCTTCCGCTATGGACTTCCGCTTCGTCCAGTTTCCAAAGAAGAAATACGGTGCGACGACGACCGCGTATCCATAGCTTCCGATCGTGAATCCGTACCAGAAGCCGTGCAGGCCGAGCCCGAACACGACGCCGAGCAGATAGGTCAGGCCCATGCGCAGGATAAAGCCTTCCATCACGCCCATCAGGAAGTTCATTTTCGCGTGGCCAAGGCCGTTGATAAAAGCAAGGCATGGCGAGCGGAACGCGTATCCCATGAAGGCGATCGCGGCGACAGGCGCGTATTCCCGGGCCATCTCCAGGACCGCGGGATTCTGATCGAAAATGCCGAAGATCTGCCGCGGCATCGTCAGGATCAGGATGGACAGGATCGTTTCAAACGCAAAGTCGACAGCAAAGACACGATAGACGATCCCCCGGACACGGCTGATTTTACCGGCGCCGAAGTTCTGCCCGATATTCGCTGCACCGGCTGTATTCATCGCGTTCGCGACGATCAGCGCGATGCTGTTCAGCTTGTTGCCGACACCCGTGACCGCGGACGCGACGACACCGTAAGGATTGATATAATGGCCGACAAAAAGCAGTGAAATGCTGCCCGCGCTCGACTGGATTACGATCGGGATTCCGAGCCGGATCATCAGCTTAAACGGATACGGCGAGATACGGAAGCTCCTCAGCTTAAAATCAAACGCGAACTGTTTGCGGTTGCGGTACAGATAGATAAAGCTCAGCACGAAAGAGCTGCCCTGCCCGATCACGGTCGCAAGCGCCGCGCCGAAGGCGCCCATCCCCAGCCATGCGATAAAGACGATGTCCAGAATAATATTGACGACCGAAGCGATCGCGACAAAGATCATCGGATGTTTCGCGTCGCCCATGCCGCGCAGGACCGCGCTGACCATATTGTATCCAAAGATGAAAAGCATACCCGTCGAGCTGCACATTACGTACGCCCGCGCTCCGGCGACCGCTTCCGGCGGTACCGCGACGAGCTTGATAAACAGGTCTGTACACGCGATGCTGATGCCGCCGAGGACGATTCCGGAAGCCATGACAAACGTAAAAAGTGTCCCGATTACTTCGTTCAGATCCGTCCTGCGGCCTGCTCCGACGTATTGCGCGACCATGATCTGTCCCGCCGTCGCGAATCCCATGCCGAGAAACGCGAAAAAGTGCATGATATCGCCGCCCGATGATACCGCCGAGAGTCCCGCGCTGCTCGCAAAACGCCCGATGATGACCATATCGATCATATTGTAAAGCGTCTGCATGATGTTGGAAAGCATCACCGGAATCGCGAAACTCAAGAGGGCCGGCATAATCGGTCCGACGGTCAGATCTCTGATAAATTCTTTTTTCTTCACTCGTAACCCCTTCTATAAACCAGGAAGCCAGTGGACCGGCATCCTTTACAATACTTTACGCAACAGCTTTTCTTTCATCTTTGTATATGGCATATAAGGAATCGGGATCTCCGCGGAGGCCGGACTGATCAGAACACTTCGCGTATGCGTAAAGGTCTCGAAGCTTTTCTTTCCATGATACTGTCCCATTCCGGAGGCTCCGACGCCGCCAAAAGGCAGATGCGCCGAGGACAGGTGAAGGATCACATCGTTCACACATCCTCCTCCAAACTGACAGCTGTTCATGACCTGGCGCTGTACATCTCTGTCCCTTGTGAACAGATACAGCGCCAGCGGATGCGGCCTTCCTGCGATAAAGCGGATGGCCTCCTCCAGATTCTGATAGGTCAGGACCGGCAGCAGCGGTCCGAAAATCTCCTGCTGCATCATCGCGTCTTCCGGATCGACATCCGTATACACGGAAGGCTCAATCCGCCGTTCGGAAGCCTTATAGTGGCCTCCGATCACGGGTTTATGCCCCTCCATCAGTCCACGAAGACGAGTGTAATGCTTCTCATTTACGATCGAAGCCATCTGGCGGAAACTGCCGTCCGGCGAGAAGCGCTTCAGTGCCTTTCTGTATTCCTCCAGGAAACTATCCTTAAGTGTCTCATCAATCAGTACATAGTCCGGTGCGACACAGGTCTGTCCCGCATTCAGGACTTTGCCGAAAGCGACCTTACGCGCCGCTTTGCTGATGTCCGCGGTCTTCTCAATGATCACAGGGCTTTTGCCGCCAAGCTCCAGCGTAACCGGCGTAAGATGGCGGGCCGCCGCGGCCATGACTTCCTTGCCGACCGCCACACTTCCCGTAAAGAAAATATAGTCAAAGGGCTGTTCAAACAGGATCCTGTTCTCTTCTCTGCCGCCCTCAACGACCGCGATATAATGCTCGGGAAAAGCATCCCGGACCACTTTCGCTACGGCAGCGCTTACAGCAGGCGCGTACGCGGAAGGCTTGATGACCGCGCAATTCCCGCCGGAGATCGTACCGATCAGCGGTTCAAAACATAGCTGAACCGGATAATTCCACGGTGCCGCGATCAAAACGCAGCCATAGGGCTCCGGTATTCGACGGCTTCCCGAGGGAAAAAGCGTAATCGGTGTCGGTACCCAGCGTTCCCGCATCCAGGCAGATAGATGCTTCCTGTGATAACGGATTTCGCCATATACAAGACCGATCTCCGTCATATAGCTCTCGGTACGTTCCTTATGCAGATCCTCCGCAAGTGCCTCCAGCAGATCCTCTTCGTGCGCCTTCAGAGAATTCTCCAGATCGTTCAAAGCCTGTATCCGTGCGGCATAACCGCGTGTCGCGCCGGTCAGGAAGTATTCTTTCTGCTGCCGGACAAGGCTTATGATGTCGCTTGCCATCGTTTTATACTCCCTTCAGCTCGACATAGACAGGCTCGTGATGCACGGCCGGCAGGAAAACCTCCAGAATATCGGTTGTCCGGATTCTGAGGCTCGACGTGTTCTTACAGGGGTGGCAGCCGATATACTCGTCCCGGATAACCTCCCGGTCGATTACAAGCTGTACACGGTTCTCCGGATCATTCATCAGTCCCAGTACACTTGCGGAACCGGGTAATGTGTCGAGCATCTCCTCCATCTGTTGCGGCGTGCCGAAAGACAGGCGCGCGGTATGCAGCTGTGGAGACAGTTCTTTGGTCTTAAAGGGCTTGTCACCTGGCATCAGCAGCAGATAGAAATCCGTCTGCTGCCGGTTTGCCAGGAAAAGATTCTTGCAGATTTTGCAGCCAAGTGCTTCCCCGATGCGGACACAGTCCTCCATCGTCAGTGCTTCCTCATGATCCGTCCGCTGATACGCGATCCCAAGGCGGTCCAGCTCATCATAGACTCGCACTTCCCGCTCCTGCCGATCCGATGCATCTGCGGGACGGCCTTCCCATACCTGCAGCTCCATCTTACGCGATCTCTGCGGACTCGGTCCGCGTGACGGTTCCGTCCGAAACAGTAACGATCAGACATGCTCCGGGCTGCAGCTTCTGACGGATTTCTCCGGAAATGGCCACACGATAGCGGATTCCTGCCTCCTCGCGGGACAGTTTCTCCGGAGCAAGCTCAACGCGGCTGTCTCCGCAGACGATCGCGGCCTCGACCTGCAGATCTCTGTGCGCGGTCGGAATCACAGGCTCCTGACGTCCCGGGAAGCGGAACTTCATCAGTGTATTGACATCGCATTCAAAAACCGCTCCGGCGGGATCCCGTACTTCAAATTCCACAGCCTCTGCTGCCTGAATCTTGCCGGGCAGTGTTGTATACGGTACATGTACTGTCAGCGGCAGCGAGGTATCGTCCTGCGGACGGAATCCGTTGAAACCGTTCTCCGGCACCGCGACGGTCGGATACGGATACAGACTATCGGAAGGAACACCAGGCTGCGGCGCGGCAAGCTTTTCCTCACGGACCGGCGGGCAATTCTCCACCATCAGATCTGATACTGTCGTCGTGAAATACGGCAGCTCGGGGACATATTCAAATCCGGTATGTCTGCGGAACGGGCTTGTAACCGTGATAATCTCCGCGGCTTCCGGCATCTCGATGTTTTCCAGACGTACGGTACCCGCGTCATCGATCACGCCGCCATAACGGGTATCCGGAAGAACCGTATGGATCTTGACACCGCGCAGCGTAATATCTTCCGTATGGCACAGATAGAAGCCGTAAGAAGGCAGGATGCCCCAATCGGACGGCTCCGGATAGACCTCCGGCATCTCCGGCACGTTCAGCGGATCCTCGACCCAGGCCGCTTTCGCCGCGTCATAACGCATTCTCGGAAGACGCGCTTCGTTCTTGCTGAAGAAGGAATTGACCATCCACGGCAGTGTGCAGGTGCGCCTCTCCGCCTTGTATTCGTTATAATCCCAACGCGTATTGGCGATTCTCTGCTCGCAAGCGTCCGCAAGACTCAAGCCTCCGCGGAACTCCACATCCACATTCTCGAAAACCACATTGCGGATGCGGGAATCCAGCAGTCCGTGCACCAGGATCGGATAACGCGGATCCGCGTCCTTCACCTTCAGATTGCGGATCTCGATATTCCACGCCTTGGCGAAATCCCTGCCGCAGGCGTTTCCATACGCATAACGCTCATCAGCCGTGATCTCCGCGCCGGTCTGACGGACATAATACCGTCCGTCTTTTTCTACAATATTGGCGTCATTGACGCGGCAGACCTCATCGCGGGTCCCCTGCACAACGATCGGAACGACATTGCCGTCCGCAAGCTCTTTCTCAACACGGGCATAGGACGGTTTATAGCGAACCGCGGGATATGACGGGAAATCGCTCCGGCAAGGCAGAACCCACTCCGCGTTATCAAGGCGAACATTACCGGGCGCGCCAATAATATCATCTGTACGGACACCCGTAACCGGACGGCGACCGCGGTCTCCGACACGGATATAGACCGGCGAACTGCTGACATGCTCCATCTCACAATCCGTCATCATAATATCATGCATATCGGAACCGTCACACGCTTCGAGTGCGAAGCCGCGGCTGCGGTCAAAACGTACACGGCGTACGGTCAGCGTATCCAGTCCGCCTGTCGCTTCCGTACCGAATTTAACACGTCCTGTCGGGCCGCAGCGGTCCGCCGCGACCAGTTTATTGCGGGTATATTCACCGGTCCAGACGCTTCCCGCGTCATAACCGCAGACAACACAGTCTTCCAGCAGCACATTGGAAACCGGACGGTCCAGTCCTGCGCCGAGGCTTGCTTTCAGGCAGAGTCCGTCATCCGTCAGGGAATTCACGATACTGTTGGTAACCGTAACATCTTTGCATGCATCGATGTCAAAAGCGTCACGCTGCGTATCGAGCAGAATATGATCCGCGTACATATTGTCGCATCCGGACGCCAGAATCGCGAAGTGTCCGCCGATCACGATCGCGAAGTCCAGCAGAACGATATTCTTGCAGCGGACAAGGGAGATCGCCTTATTGGCAAACCAGTTGTCTCTTGCGCCGGGGCTCAGTCTGCGGCTGCCGCCCCGCGGATCGAATTGCTGAATCACATACGCGATTTCATCGTCGCTGCCTTCTACGAGCATGCTGCCGTCGATACGGCCTGTTCCGTCGATCCGAATATCCTCCTGGTCAAAACCGGTCATCAGACTGTTGGCAAAATAGCTGTGTCCATGATCCTGAAGCCCTACGAAAGGATTGACCTCCGGCATGTCATAGTTACCGCCGTCGATTTCCGGACGCGCGGCGCGCAGTACCGCGTTCTCTTCCAGCCGGAGAATGATATGGCTCTGCAGATGGATCGTATAGACCTTGAAATCTCCCGCGGGTACGACTACACATCCGCCGCCCGCTTTGGACGCCGCCACGATCGCTTCATCAATCGCCTTGGTATTGGAGACAGCGTCACCGCCTGCCGCGGCACCGAAATCCCGGATGTCGAACCGGTTTTGCTCATACTCCAGAAAGCTTTTCCTGTCAAGACTCGAACCTGTTGCAATCTTCATCAAATGACCCGTCCTTTCTTGTATCTGTCTTACCATTTATTATGAACATGCTCGGCGAATACCATTCTGTCCTCAATCCGAATCTCCTGGCTTGTCCGGTAAAGTCTCCGGCTTCTCACCCAGAAATTCCTGGATAATATAGCGTGGTCTGTGCTTGGACTCCATATAGATCTTGCCGATATATTCGCCTATAATACCGATGCAGAAAAGCTGAATGCCGCCCAGCAGCCAGATCGATCCCATCAGGGTGCTCCATCCGCTTACCGAATGACCTGTCAGCTTAGCAATCAGGCACCACAGGAGACAGATCACCGCGATGATCGCGATCGCCGCGCCTGTCCGATATACGAAGCGGATCGGCTTAACGCTGAAGGACGTAATGCCTTCGAAAGCAAGCGCCAGCATCTTGGACAGCGGATATTTGGATTCTCCGGCAAAACGCTCGTGGCGCTCATAGGTGACGATTGCCGACGGATAACCGATCTGCGGCACGATTCCCCGCAGGAAAAGATTCACTTCTTTGAACTCCGCAAGTCCCTCGAGCGCGCGGCGGCTCATCAGGCGGAAATCCGCGTGATTGTACACAACGTCCGCGCCCATTTTCCGGATGAACTTGTAATAGGATTCCGCGGTGAACCTTTTGAAAAAGCTGTCGGTCGCGCGGCTGGAACGGACTCCATAGACGATATCGTTCCCTTCCGCGTACTTGTCGACCATCGCGTCGATCGCGTCCATATCATCCTGCAGATCCGCGTCCATCGAAACCGTCATATCCGCGTACTCTTTGGCGGTCATGAGACCCGCCAGCAGCGCGTTCTGATGTCCGCGGTTGCGGGAGAGGCTGATCCCCCAGAAAAGCGGATCCTCCTCGTGCAGCTTCGAGATGATCTCCCAGGTATTATCGGACGATCCGTCATTGACAAACAGAACATGGCTGTCCTTCGCGATCTTGCCGCTCTCCATCAGAGTGGTCATCTTCTCCTTCAGCCGCCTGGATGTCTCCGGCAGCACTTCCTGCTCTTTATAACAGGGAACGACGATAAAAAGCCTGTTTCCCCGATTCTCCGATGTACTCATTTTAATTCTTCTGCTCCATATGTTTTTTCTTCTTGGCGTAGCGCTCTTCCTCACTGAAGATGCAGCCGCAGTATTTCTGCATGTACAGTCCGAGCTCTCTGGCTCTGTCCTGTCCCTCCCGGAAATGCGGGCGGAAATCACGATACAGAAACGTCAGGCCGTATTTCTCAGCGGTCTTCTCTCCGATCTCGCGGATCAGATCATGTTTCTGATAGGGACTGATCAGAAGTGTCGTCGTAAAGGCGTGAAATCCCATCTCCGCGGCGGTTCTGGCCGTCTCATCAAGCCGTATTCCATAGCAGAAGCCGCAGCGGTTGTCCCATTCCGGATAAACGCCTTCGATAAAGCGCCGCAAGCCGTACTCCTCCTTACGGATGAGCTCCATTCCCACGGACTGCGCATAGTCCATCAACGTATTCCTGCGCATTCTGTATTCCGTCGTCGGATGAATGTTCGGATTATACCAGAACGAAACCGGCTCGATCCCCTCCTGCCGCAGCTCGCTGATGCAAGCGACAGAACACGGCGCGCAGCATGTATGCATAAAAACCTTTTCCATAATACTCCTCCCGGATAATAACTCATTATACGCTTTTGCCGCCCGTTTGTAAACACCAAAAACAGAGTCACTATTGCGTCAAATACAATAGTATGTTATAATCCTACCTAATACATATGAAATTAATAGGGGGATACATTTATGGCTTCTGTTTCCAGTCACGAAACACTAAAGAAATGGATCATCTCGGGCATCTGCCTTGCGCTTTGCTATCTGCTGCCGTTTGTGACGGGACAGCTTCCGCAGATCGCGCAGGCGATTTCCCCGATGCATATTCCGGTACTGATCTGCGGCTTCGCGTGCGGCTGGCCTTACGGTCTGCTGGTCGGTTTCCTCGGGCCGCTTCTGCGCTCACTGCTGCTCGGTATGCCGGCCTTCCCGGCAAATGCCGTTCCGATGGCGTTTGAGCTTGCCGCTTACGGATTCTTCGCGGGGCTTTTCTATAAGCTGCTGCCGAAGAAAACCGTCTACATTTATGTCGCTCTGATTCTTTCCATGCTGCTCGGACGCTTTGTATGGGGCATCGTAAAGTATATCGTCTCCACTGCCATGGGATCCGCCTTTACGTTCCAGATGTTCCTCGCCGGCGCGTTTATCAACGCCGTTCCGGCTCTGATTCTGCACATCGTCCTGATTCCGCTTGTTGTAATCGCCCTGCAGAAAGCACGGGTCATGAAATGAGCATCGATCCCGTAACCATCCTCCGCTGGCACAGTGAACGTTATCCTCTGCTGACGGAACAGGATCAGATCAAGCTTTTGTATCAGCGCAGCCGCGGCGCCGGACATATGATTCCGGACCGCGGCGTTTCTCTACGCTATCTGGAGAAGGAATACGCGCAGCTGGCGTCTGAAATCTCCGCTCCGCTGGAGCCGCTTGGCAATGACCGATACCGTCTGTCCCTGCAGGAGGCTTCCCGCATGGGACTCTCGCCTGATCTTCTGAATCGGATCTTTGCGGCCGGCGCGGAGACCGGTGCGGAGATCCGTCCCGAACCGGACGGTACAGAGGAGCTGACCACGCTGCTGCGCAATCTTCCCGCGTCCGGCACACTGGACTCCTATATTGCCTCCGGATGTCCATCCATACACCATTCTGCAGTATACCGCGAGGCTTATCATCCGGCCTATCGCGTGATCGAAGGGGCGCTCCTGCGCGCGATTCCGCTCATTCTGGCGATTGAAAACGCTCCTAAACCGGTCATCTGCGCGATTGACGGTAAATGCGGCGGCGGCAAAACTTCCCTTGCACGGATGCTCGCGTCGGTCTTTCAGGCATGTGTTATCCATATGGACGATTTCTACGTGCCCTTCCGGGAACGGACGCCGGAGCGTACATCCATCCCCGGCTGGAATGTGGATATAGACCGTTTCCGCGCAGAAGTGCTTGCGCCTCTCGCGCGCCATCAGGCTTTCTCCTATCGGCATTACGATCCGCGCAGCGACAGTTTTACCGCGGAAATACCTGTCCCTGCGTCGAACGTCTATCTTGTGGAGGGGTCCTACAGCTTACGCCCGGATCTTACCGCGAACTGGGATCTGACATGTTTCGTCGATCTGCCGGATGAGCTCCAGCAGGAACGGATCCTCCTCCGCAACGGCCCGGAAATCTTAAAAATGTTCAATGCGCAATGGATTCCGAACGAGCGGAACTACCACGAAGCTTATGATATCCCCGCCAAAGCGGGCTTTCTGATTACTAATAAAGAAGTCCTGCCGGACTGACCGGATATGCTCCGATCGGTCCGCAGGACCTTTTTTATTGCTGCTGACGTGCTTTGCGGCTGCGTACCGCTTTATGCTGCTCTACTGCCTCTTTCCAAAGCGAAGGATAGAAAAGCAGCAGGATCGGGAAGAGCTCCAGACGCCCTGCCAGCATGTCAAAAGTCATGACCAGCTTGCTGAGGGCAGTAAAACTGCTATAGTTGCATGTCGGTCCGACCTGAGACAGACCGGGGCCGATATTGTTAAGCGTCGCCGCGATCGCCGTGAAATTCGTCGTGAAGTCACGTCCTTCCAGCGAGACCAGAAATACAGAAGCAAAGAAGATAAAGGTAAATGTCGCGATATAGACAAGGACGGATTTGATCACACTGTCGTCCACCGTTTTCCCTTCAAAGCGAATCTTGGAAACACCGTGCGGATGTAGATAAGAACGGAACTCGCGCATCACCGCCTTGAAAAGGATCACGATACGGGCCACCTTGATACCGCCGCCCGTACTGCCCGCGCACGCTCCGCAGAACATCAGCGACACCAGAATCCATTTTGTAGCGCTCGACCATAGGTCAAAATCAGCGGTCGCGTAACCGGTCGTCGTCATCACGGCTCCAACCTGGAAGAAGGAATGACGGATCGCGTCTCCTCCCGGGAAAATCCTCCGGATATCGAGGAAGATCAGCAGTGTCGCGACTGCGAAAATGCCGATATAATAGAATACCTCGCGCGTCTCAAAGGCCTTGCCCCATTTGCGCAGGACCAGATAATAATAGAAGTTGAAATTGACGCCGAAAAGCATCATGAAGACACCTATGATCCACTGGATATAATTGGAATATCCGGCGATCGAATCGTTGCGCACGCCGAATCCGCCCGTTCCGGCTGTTCCGAAGGACAGCGTCAGCGCTTCGAACCAGTCCATACCGCCGCAAAGCAGCAGGATGAACTCGATGACCATCAGCGCGATATACAGAATATACAGAATCGAAGCGGACTGCTTCATCTTCGGCACGATCTTGTCAACGGAAGGTCCGGGGCTCTCCGCACGCATTACGTTGATATTGGAGCCTCCCGCCAGCGGCATGATCGCAAGCAGGAAGACCAGAATACCCATACCGCCGATCCAGTGTGTCAGACTTCTCCAGAAAAGCGTGCAGTGCGCAAGGCTCTCGACATCCGTCAGAATGCTCGAACCCGTTGTGGAAAGGCCGGACGCGGTCTCAAACAGCGCGTCCACAAATCCGGGAATCTCTCCGCTGATCACAAAAGGCAGGCATCCGATCAGGCTCATCAGGGCCCATCCCAGGCCTGTCATGATGCAGCCTTCTTTCAGATAAAAGACATTATCCTTGGGCTTCTTCCATTTGAGCAGGAGTCCCACCGCAAGCTCGACCGCCGCTACGATAAAATACGCGATCGACTGCTTCTCACCGTAGATCAGGCCGATACCGCCGCTGATCGCGATCAGGACCGACTCCAGCTCCAGAACATATCCGAGGATATAACGAATCATCGCAGCATTCATGATCAGTCTTCCCTCAGAATATCCGTAATATCGTTAAATCCGGTATGCGTCGTGACGATCATGACCGAATCTCCGTTCTTGATGCAGTCACGGCCGGACGGGATCAGAATATGTCCGTTGCGGTTGATGAAAGCGATCAGCAGATCCCTCTTCAGGTTCAGATTCATGACCGGTGTATCCGTCACCTCACTGTCTCTGTCAACGCGGAATTCAATCGCCTCTACGCGATGATCGAACAGATGGTACAGCGTCTCGATATTGCTGCCCATGGAATCGCGTTTCGCGCGTACATAGGCGATAATGGCCTCGGAAGTGATGTACCGCGGATAGATGACGCTTCCCAGATCCAGACTGTTGATAACGTTGTTGAAGGAGATCCTGTTGATCTTTGTAATGACCTTCGCGTCCGAAACCTGTCTCGCGTACAGGGTCAGAAGAATATTCTCCTCATCGATGCCCGTCAGCGGCACAAAGGAATCCGTATAGGCAATGCCTTCTTCCTTCAGGACATCCTCGTTGGATCCGTCTTCATTGATGATGACGGCATTCGGCAGCATATCGCTGAGCTCCTCGCATTTCTCCGCGTCCTTCTCGATAATCTTGACACGGATTCCGGAATGCAGCAGCTGTTTCGCCAGATAATAGGACGACTTGCCGCCGCCGATGATCATCGTGCTGGACACCTGCTTGATATCGAATCCGATATCCTTGAGGAATGTCTTGACGGTCTCCTGCGAAGCGACAAAAGAGATCATATCTCCATGCGCCAGACGGAAAGCACCGGAAGGAATATAGACCTGTCCCGCGCGCTCTACCGCGCAGATCAGGACCTTCGTCGTAAAGGTGCCGCCCAGGTAAGCGATCGTCATTCCGTCGAGAATATTGTTCTGCGGGATACGGAAACGGATCATCTCCGCCTGCCCGTGCGCGAAGGAATTGACCTCCAGCGCGCTCGGCAGATACAGGATACGGGCAGCTTCCTTAGCCGCCTCATATTCCGGATTGATGATCATGGTCAGACCGAGCTTCTCACGGATATAGCCCGCTTCCGAACTGTAATCCGGCGTACGGACACGCGCGATCGTGGCGCAGTTACCGACCTGCTTCGCGATCACGCAGCACAGCAGATTCAGCTCATCCGAATCCGTTACCGCGATCATCAGATCCGCCTTCTCGATCCCCGCGTCGATCTGGATATTATAGCTGGCGCCGTTGCCGACGACACCCATTACATCGTAAGTATTACACAGTGTATGGACAACATTCCGGTCCTTGTCCACTACAGTGATATCATTGCCTTCCTGTGAAAGCTGCTCCACAAGAGTCGATCCGACCTTGCCGCAGCCGACAATGATAATGGAAAGCCCGTTCTTGTCCCTGCTTCTCTTCGCCATATACACAACCTCCTGTTGTACGCTGATACTATAATCTATTCCGGGCTGATTGTCAAGTTAAGCGAGTTTTGCAAAACAATTGTAAATTAACTATTGCATTTTACAGAATTCTGTGTTATAGTATTTATAGCTGTTCATTGATCAACTAAATCTGAATAATCCACTTTTTGTATATCTCCTCTTTTCTTAACTTTCTTCTATTTTGCCCGGCTGACGAAACAGCCGGGCGCTTTTTTTCCGCAGACAGCGTTTTTCCTTTTATCTGCGTTGCTTATCCTTCGGAAAAGTGCTATAATATCCGAGTGATATTTTCTTACAGAGAAGAGGTTTTGCATGACTACACTTCAGGTTGCCGACGTCCGTTCTTTTATGAATCTGCTTCTGCTGTCCGATACCTTTGACAGCTGGGGATTCCAAGGCGCTTCCGTAACATCGCTGACCCAGTATACGATCGACGGCAGCATCAATACCGACTATCTGACGGAGGAAGAACGCAAAGCGCGCGGAGACCGCGGCCTTCTTTTTTCGGAATTCCGAAGCGTTCTGACTGCCATTATCCGTTCCGGACGCACTCCGCTCCGCATGTCGGTGATTCTGACATGTCCGGAGGAAATGCTTGGCGGACATCAGTCGACAACAGCCGGATCCTATCAGATGACGATCCGTTTTCAAGACAAGAGCTTAAAGCTTATCAGTGGCATTTCGATCGGCAGTTTCAGCATGGACCGCTCAGACGCGGTTTTCTGGGACAGTTATCTGCCGGCGTATCTTGAGAAGCTTCATATAGAATTTACACGTTTGTAAGAGGGGGAGTTTGTAATGCAGGAACAAGGGAATCTTTCGATTAACAGTGAGAATCTGTTCCCTATTATCAAGAAATGGCTGTATTCCGATCAGGATATCTTTATCCGCGAGCTGGTCTCTAATGCGGTCGACGCGATCGTCAAGATGAAGAAGCTCGTCGCGATGGGCGAAGCCAGCGTTTCAGAGGATGAAACCTGGGCTGTTACGGTTACGATCGACGAGGCCGGCAAAACCATCACGGTTTCCGATAACGGTATCGGTATGACGGATGAAGAAGTCCGCAAATATATCAACCAGGTCGCTTTCTCCGGAGCCGCGGAGTTCCTGGAGAAGTACAAGGATGCTACCGAGGATCCGATCATCGGTCATTTTGGTCTCGGCTTCTACTCCGCTTTCATGGTCGCGGGTACCGTCGAGATCCATACCTTATCCTATCAGGACGGCGCTAAGGCGGTCCTGTGGAAGTCCGACGGCGGTTCATCCT
>CACZPA010000010.1 GCA_902782895.1 uncultured Eubacteriales bacterium | reverse complement strand
TCCCCATACAGATCCTTGAACTTAAGACCATCAACCTCGATAATCTTTTTCACACGGGCAGTAATCTTCTTCTGCTCCATCTGCGAACCTCCTTATATTGATTTATTGTTCCGTTTTAACCGGTTTTGGCTCATGATATTCATAACCGCCGTCAAAATGCACCTGCTCCGGGGCCTGCTCCAGCTTATCCGGATGCTCCAGATAGAAACGCATGTCTTTGAAGAACCGGGCGTAGTGCGCGCCGGAACAGACTCGCTCGTCCGCGGTGATGCCGATCGGCAGATAACGCTTCATGACGGTTTCACCGTCCTCTTTGACCAGAATTCTCTCCACCAGTCCAAGTCCGAAGAAGAGGCCGACGTTTCCGAAATTATAGATATGATGGTTGACATCATGCAGGCCGATGGACGCAGTATTGGTAATGTACATGCCGACGTGGAACGGCAGCTCATTGATCAGGAAGCCCGGGCACAGGCCATAACGGTCCAGCAGGCGTACAAGCGCGACGATAACGGTGGCAAGTCCCGGCACTTTAAACAGAAAGGCCACGAGCTTGTCCAGGAAATTCTTCTCCTCTGCTCCGCGGTTCTGCTCGATCACGCCGCTCATCCTGTCGCGCACGTCATAGATCGTATCCGTCAGATCGAATTTCAGCTTGACAACCGTCTCCCCCTGATCCGCGTCGTTCGGATTTTTCAGCATCGTAAATGCCGCGGAACAGTTATTCCGGGCAAAATACTGTTTGTTCATAATGAAACGGTTCACTTCCGGATTCTGGCTGACCGCGCGTACATAAGATGCAAAAAAGATCTGCATATGCGTAAAAGTGCCCTCTCCGGCTTCTTTCTTTACACGGATATAGCGGTTCATCTTCTCCAGATCCACACGGTGCTTCAGAAAGACCTGCGCGTCACAACGCATCGGCATTACGTATGGCGTAATCTGCACGATCGGATCAATTCCTTTAATTCTGCGTCCGTCCGGCCTTCTTCCAAACATATTCCGTCCCCCTCACGACATATACAGTTCTATTACGACATTTAGCCACGTCTTACTAATAAAATACATCCTATCGCGCAAAATGTCAAGAACGACTTCCGTTCGCGGCCGAGTTTGCGGCTGAGTTTGGCCGAGTTTGCGGCCGAATTACTTGCGCCGTCTGCCGCTTTGTGCTATGATGGGGACAGAATGACCAGAGGAGGGAGCTATCATGTCCCAGAATGAAGCAACGAAGACGGCTCCGGGCGACCGCCCTGCTTTACTTGCGATCGGCGAAACCATGGCGGCATTCACGCCTGCGGAGTCCGGCAGTCTTCGGTATATCCGTGATTACCGGATGAAAACAGCCGGTGCCGAGAGCAATACCGCGATCGGGCTTGCGAAGCTTGGCATACAAGCGGAATGGTTCAGCCGGATCGGTAATGATGAGTTCGGCTCGTTCCTGATCCGTGAGCTGCAGGCGGACGGTGTATCCTGCCGTCATGTGATCCGGGATACAGAGCATCGGACCGGTATCATGTTTAAAGAACTGTCCCCCTCTGGTACAAAAGTCTACTATTATCGTGAAAACAGCGCGGCCAGCCATCTGTCGCCGGAGGATATCCGTCCCGAGCTTCTTGATAACGTTTCTCTGCTCCATCTGACCGGTATCACACCGGTCCTCTCTGACAGCTGCCGTGAAGCCGTATATCGGGCTTATGATCTTGCCTCAGAACGAAGGATTCCGGTCAGCTTCGACCCGAATATCCGGAAACGTCTCTGGAAGGATCATGACTACACTGATTTATTGAAAGATCTGATCCGTCGCTCAACGATTGTTCTTGCAGGGCTTGACGAGATTCACACTCTATACGGCACTGATACGCTGGAAGCGGCTCTGGAAGCTGTTTTGACAGCCGGCCCATCGATTGCCGCGATCAAGGATTCGTCGCGCGGAGCTTGGGTCTCTTCTGCTTCGCTTGCGAATCGTCCCTTTTTTATCCCGCCGTATCCGTGCGACCCGGTCGAGCCGATCGGCGCCGGTGACGGATTCAACGCGGGATTCCTCGCGGGACTGCTCCAGGGCAAGGACGTTGAGACCGCCGGCCGCATGGGAGCGATCTGCGGCGCGCTCGCGACGCAGGTTTCCGGTGATACAGAAGGATATCCCGATGCCGCGCAGCTTGCCGAATTGCTGGCCGGAACCGATCCGCTTCTGCGCTGACCGTTTTACGATAACAATTTCTTCATCTTATTTCAGAAAGGATTCTTATCATGGACGCATACAATATCGTCGCGGAAAATCCTCTGCTTGGTATTCTCCGTAATATTCCGACCGAACAGGTCATTCCCTACACCGAAGCCGCGCGGCGCGGCGGAGTTAGTTTTTTTGAAGTCGCGCTCAACAGTAAAGACGCGCTGCGCCAGATCTCTCTGCTGCGAGAGCACTATGGGGACAGTTGTTTAATCGGCGGCGGCACGGCGATCACCGCTTCTCTCTGTGAAAACGCCATCGCAGCCGGCTCACAGTTTCTTCTGACGCCCGGTACACCGCCGGATGTTTTCCGCTACTGCGCGGAACACGATGTCACGCTGATCCCCGGTGTTCTATCCCCGACCGATGTCGCTGTCAGTCTCGAATACGGCTACCGCACTATGAAGCTTTTCCCGGCAGGAAGCATGCCGCGGCGCTATATCAAGGATCTCAAAGGTCCGTTTGACGGCGCGGAGTTCATGGCGATCGGAGGCGTTTCATCGGACAATATCGCTGATTTCTTCCATGTGGGATACCTTGGCGCGGGCCTTGGAAGCGGCCTGATGCCTAAAGAAGCCGTCGCGCGGGGCGATTGGGACACCTGTACTGAGTATGTACGGAATCTGGTCAGCCTGATTCCGGAAGAACGTAGACAATTTGCAGAAAGGATGCGTGCTTCACGATGAAAATTACCGAAGTCAATACTTATCATGTTCGGCCGCGCTGGGGATTCGTAGAGATTCTCACGGACGACGGCTATAGCGGCTGGGGCGAAGCGGTCCTGGAGGGCCATTGCGACACGGTTCTTGCCTGTGTACAGGAGATGAAGACCTATCTGATCGGACGCGATCCGCAGCAGATCGAAGATATCTGGAACGTCCTCTACCGCGCCGGTTTCTATCGGGGCGGCGGCGTTCTGATGAGCGCGATCTCGGGTATCGATCAGGCTCTGTGGGACATCAAGGGCAAGTATTTCGGCGTGCCTGCCTGGCAGCTCATGGGCGGCCGCTGTCACGATAAAATGCGGGTCTACAGCTGGATCGGCGGAGACCGGCCTTCCGATGTCGGCACGGATGCTCTGGAAAAGAAAAACGCGGGCTTTACCGCGATTAAAATGAACGCGACCGAAGAACTGCAGATGATCGATTCCTACGCGAAGATCGACGCGGTCCTCGAGCGTGTCGCTGCGATCCGCGAGACCTGCGGTAAGTATTTTGGCATCGCGATTGATTTCCACGGGCGCGTCCATAAGCCGATGGCCAAAGTCCTCGCCAAAAAGCTTGAGGAATTCGATCCGATGTTCATCGAGGAGCCGGTTCTCTGCGAAAACATGGAGCTTTTCCCGGAAATCGCAGCAGCCTGCAATATCCCGATCGCGACCGGTGAGCGCCTCTTTTCGATCTATGATTTCAAAAGGCTCCTGCAGATTGGCGGCGTCGATATCATCCAGCCGGATCTGTCCCATGCCGGCGGCCTGACATCGGTCAAGAAGATCGCTTCCATGGCAGAAGCCTACGATGTCGCGCTCGCGCCCCACTGCCCGCTCGGCCCGATCGCGCTCGCCAGCTGTCTGAATGTCGACGCGACCTGCTATAACGCGGTCATTCAGGAACAGTCCATCGGCATCCACTATAATGTCGGAGCGTCCGTACTGGATTATGTGAAGAATCCGGAAGATTTCCGCTTTGTAGACGGCTGGGTGCAGCTGCCACATATCCCAGGCATCGGCGTGGAAATCAACAAACCGCTGGTTCTCTCCGAGAACGAAAACCCGCACGACTGGAAGAATCCGCTATGGCGGCACGAAGACGGAAGCGTGGCGGAGTGGTAGTATACTAAAGCAGGGGCGCAGAGTTGTCTCATTTTAAAGGCCAACTCTGCGCCCCTGCTTTAGTTTTGCGGGTCAATCGGGATGGAATAGCATCCTCTAAAGGCCAATAGATGTGCACGGGTTTGTTTCTTTTGCGATTCAAGGGGTGAGAAAGTTGGCTCCTTTTAATGGCTGACTCTATGCCCTTGTTTTGTATGTCTTGGCGGTTCTAATGGCGAGGTGATTGACGCATTTTTCGTGATCGGCGTGCTAACCACAGGAAGCTTCTTCATAAACCAAAACAGTAGGCGTCTGTTTTTGGATGTTTAAGGAATTACTTCAGAACAAAGTACAAAATCCCTATTATAATAACCATGAACACGGTCGCGATAGCCGCATAGATTTTTCGACTGTTGATGTGATCCGTTGCCAGAAGATAATAGACAGATACTACAAGTCCGGAGGCCATCAATCCGAAAAACAGAGATCCTCCTATATTTCCATGTCCGGAAACATAAAACAGAATGCCTGTCAGAATCGTCACGCAAATGATCAGTCCGCTGACGATCCTCTCCTGGATTCTGTTGT
>CACZPA010000009.1 GCA_902782895.1 uncultured Eubacteriales bacterium | reverse complement strand
TAGGTTCTTCTGCAGTGATTGCACCAGGTCACTGCAGGGATCGTCTCAAGCTTCAGTTCTGCCGACTTTAATACGGGATGGCGCACCTTGAAGTAGTCCCAGCAGTCGGTGAAATAGTCCGTCATGATGCCGGAGACCTCTCCGACCTGCAGTGTGACAGAACCGATTTTCGTAATGTTCTGTTCCTTTGCGAGATCATCCAGTGTCTTCGCGAGATGAGTTACGATTCCCATTTCATGCATAGCCGTTCTCCGTCACCTGCGCGCTGCCTTTTTTTCGCGGGCTTCCTTTCGGATGATCTTAATCTCCCGCTTCATTGCATAAGGCGCGATCGCCTTCATCTTATCTTCAGAACGGAAGAAGTTACTGCAGTCCGGGAGGTCCCGCTCCAGATGAATTGCGTCGAATTCACAGCGGGTGGTGCACAGGCCGCAACCGATGCAGCGGTTGATATCGACTGTTGTTGCGCCGCATCCGAGACAGCGGTCCGCCTCCTGATGTACCTGCTCTTCGGTCAGCGGAAGTCTTGTATCGTCGAAACGGTCCTCGACCTTACGGGATCCGGGGACGCAGCGTTTGGCGTGATCATAGCCGAGAGGAACTGTGATATCCTCTTTGTCGAGCTCTATGAATTCCCGGAGATCACGGGCAATCGTGAGCGACTGACCTTCATGTACGAAGCGGTGCATAGATTCCGCTCCCTTCTTGCCGTCGGCAATGGCGTCAATGGCGAAACGGGCGCCGTGGTTGATATCGCCTCCGGCGAAAATGTCCGGTTCTCCGGTCTGGAAGGTAACCGGGTCGCAGATAATGGTGCCGCCTCGCCGTGTCTGTGCTTTTGTACCTTTCAGAAGATCGCCCCAGACAGCAGACTGGCCGATTGCCTCCAGTACGTTCTTGCAGGGAACGGTGATTGTTGTTTCTTCGTCATACTGGGGATCAAAGCGTCCGTCGGGGTTCTTGACCCGGGTGCATTTCCTGAACACAACGCCGGTTACCTTTCCATCTTCTGTCAGGATCTCCTTCGGACCCCATCCGTTCTTCACTTCAATGCCCTCGGCCTTTGCGTCTTCAACCTCATCGGCAGCGGCAGGCATTTCATCTGCGCCTTCCAGACAGATCAAGGTGATGTGTCCGTCTGTCACACGCTGTGCTGTCCTTGCTACATCGACGGCTACGTTGCCGCCGCCTATCACAACCACATCTCCGGTCAGTTTTACGCTGTGATCGCGATTCACGCGATTCAGGAAGCCTATACCGGATTCTACACCCGCGGCATCCTCTCCGGGCACACCGGCGCTTCTGCCGCCTGAGAGACCGATGGATACGTAAAAGGCGCGATATCCCTGCGCTCTGAGATCGGCTATGCTGACATCCCTTCCGATCTCCACACCGCAGCGGAACTCAATGCCCATTTCGCGGAGCATATCGATCTCTGCATCGACGAGATCCTTCGAGAGACGGAAGGACGGCATGCCGTACGTGAGCATTCCGCCGGGCTTTTTTTCTTTTTCAAAAATTGTGACCGGATATCCTTTGGTCCGGAGGTAATAAGCACAGGACATGCCGGCAGGGCCGGAACCGATAACTGCCATTTTATAATTCTCGTCCCAGAAGCCGCCTTCGTCACGCTCGCATACGGGAAGGATAGATTTGCGGAAAGCGGGATCGATCTCCTGCTGCGCGACGAACTTCTTGATCTCGTCGATCGCGACAGGGCTGTCCACTGTACCTCTCGTGCAGGCATCCTCACAGCGGCGGTTACAGATGGCTCCGCAGACAGCCGGGAACGGATTATCCTGACGAATGAGCTTCAGCGCGTCCGCGTATCTGCCTTCTTTTGCCATCTTCACATAGCCCTGAACCGCAATATGCGCCGGACAAGCCGTCTTACAGGGGGAAGTTCCGGTGTCATAGCAATTAATCTTCGCGTCCTCACGGTAATGAATGTTCCAGTTGTCCGCAGTCCAGCGTGTTTCATCCGGCAGCAGCGTCAGCGGGTATTTCACCTCACTGCCGTCCTTTTTACAGAGCTTCTGACCGAGTTTGGCCGCGCCGACCGGGCATACCTCCACACACTTTCCGCAGGCTACGCAGTTTTCCTTCTTTACATGCGCACGATATGCGGAACGGGACATATTCGGAGTATTGTAGAGCTGAGAGGTGCGGATCGCATTGCAGACGCCGGGTGCACAGTTGCAGAGACCGACGATTTTATCTTCGCCGTCGATATTCGTAGTCTGATGGACAAATCCATGCCGCTCTGCCCTCTCGCAGGCTTCCAGCGCCTCCTCCTTCGTAATATAATGGCCGCGGCCGGTATTCACGCACCACTCAGCGAGATCGCCAAGGCCGATGCAGCACTCCTGCTCGATGGAACCGTCGCCCTCTCCGCGGATCCGCTGCTGCCGGCGGCAGGTGCAGACACCGATGGAAAGCTTGCCCTCATATTTATCCAGCCAATGCGAGATATGCTCAAGCGGTACGGATGTGGAAACGGATTCGATCGCTTTTTCTACGGGGATGACATGCATGCCGATGCCGTCGCCGCCGGGGGGAATCAGGTGGGTCTTTCCCTCCAGGGGAAGGAAGGTCATCTTGTCGAAACT
>CACZPA010000008.1 GCA_902782895.1 uncultured Eubacteriales bacterium | reverse complement strand
GAATACAATTTTGAGCCGTCCTATGACCCGGAGACGCGTCCCTATGCGTGCTGCGAGATGATGGGCGGCATGATGTGCTCCTATAAGTACCGCTTCCGGATGGATATGCGGGCGATCGATGCCCTTGCCAATACCAAACTCGGCAGCGGCTGCAATCTGCTGGGATACTACATGTATAAAGGCGGTACAAATCCGATCGGCAGGCTGACACCTTATCTGAACGAGGGACAGATCCCTAAACGCAGCTATGATTATCAGGCGGCGATCGGAGAGTTCGGACAGCTGCGGGAAAGCTACGGCAGGCTGCGGTCCATTCATATGTTCTGCCGGCTTTTTTCTGGGCTTCTGGAGGAGACAAAATCGGTCCTGCCGGAGCATCTGAAGGATTTGCGGCCGGATAATCTCGGGCCGCTGCGGTTCTCGGTCCGTGTGAAAGGCAGCAGCGGTTTCCTTTTCGTCAATAATTTCCAGGATCACGCGGAGATGCGCGACCGTCACGGAGACGAGATCCGGCTGATTCTGCCGGACAAGGAGATCACCTTCTGCTTCGATATTGCTGCCGGAGAAAACGCGATCCTGCCTTTTGGGCTGCCGCTTGGCGATGCCACGCTTGACTGGGCGACGGCACAGCCGCTTGCGCATGTCGGGAATACCTGGTTTTTCCTTGCTCCGGACGGGATGCGGCCGTTTTACAGTATCTATGGGAAGGTTGTTTCCGCTAAGGCAGGAGAGGCCTTTGCCGTGGGAGACCAGATCGTGATGACGCTTTCCCGGGAACAGGCAAATCACTTCTGGGTCTATCGGAATACGGCATGGCTCTGTGATAAGCCGCTGCTGTATGACGGAACAGACCTGAAAGTAGAGATGGACTGCGAGAGCACGGAGTTGAGCATCTGGTCGGAAGAAAAGAGAGAATTCAGACCTTACAAGCGTCTGAAGACCGAAAACGTGCCGATGCCTGTGACCTGGCAGCAGACCGGCGCAGGACGCTATACAGTGGACTTGCCGACAGAGCTTCTGGCGGGTCATAAGCAGGTGCTGCTCCGGCTGCTCTACCATGGAGATATCGGGAGTGCTTTTGTCGGGAAAGAACTGATCTCTGATAATTTCTGCAACGGAGATATCTGGGATGTGCGCGTGGACTGCTGTGCGCAGGAATTGTACGAGAAGCCTATGGTACTGTATCTGACGCCTGTCAGAAAGAACGTTACCGTCGATGCTTCCGCGATGGCAGGCCTGCAGGAAAAAGCCGATACAGAGGCGGCGGAGCTGCTTGCCGCGGAATTGGTGTTTATAGACGATTTTGCCGTGCAGGACAGTGTTCTGCCAGAATGACTTAAAGCGTTAACAAGGAGGACAGATGCAATGAAAGCCAGTGTCCGGGTGGAGACCGTGATGATTCCGACGTATGGAATCGGTAAAGCCGATAAAAACCCCATGTTCCTCGAGAAGAGAGTCTATCAGGGATCGAGCGGCAAGGTATATCCGCTGCCGGTAATCGACAAGATCCTCGATGAGAAGCAAGATAAGCCGTATACGGCTGTCTGGCTGGAGAATGATTATATCAAAGTGATGGTACTGCCGGAGCTTGGCGGGCGCATCCAGCGTGCATACGATAAGACGAACGGCTATGATTTTGTGTATTACAACGAAGTCATCAAACCGGCGCTGGTAGGGCTGACAGGGCCCTGGATCAGCGGCGGAATCGAGTTCAACTGGCCGCAGCATCACAGACCGACGACCTTTGGGCCGACGGATTACCGGACGGTGGAGCATGAGGACGGCAGCGTCTCCGTGGAGCTTTCCGAGGTTGATCAGATGTACGGAACCAAGGGAAAGATGACATTTACGCTCTATCCGGACAAGGCATATATCGAGGTGAAGGGTCAACTCTATAACCGGACGAACCTACCGCAGACCTTCCTGTGGTGGGCCAATCCGGCTGTCGCGGTCAACGATCAGACGCAGAGTGTTTTCCCGCCGGATGTCAATGCCGTATATGACCATGGCAAGCGGGACGTCAGCAAATTCCCGATCGCGACCGGTGTATATTACAAGCATGATTACGGCGCGGGTGTGGATATCAGCCGTTACCGGAATATCCCCGTCCCCACGTCCTACATGTGCGCGCACAGCGACTATAATTTTGTCGGCGGATATGATTATGGCGCGGACGCGGGTATCCTGCATGTCGCTGACCATCATGTTTCTCCCGGTAAAAAGCAGTGGACCTGGGGCTGCGGTGATTTCGGGCAGGCATGGGATCGGAATCTGACCGACCAGAACGGTCCTTATATCGAGCTGATGACCGGTATGTACTGCGACAATCAGCCGGACTTTACCTGGCTTAAACCCTTAGAGGAGAAGACGTTCACACAGTATTTCATGCCGTATAAGGCTGTCGGATACGCGAAAAACGCCAGCAGGGAATGTGTACTGAACCTGGAGGTAAAGGACGGAGAAGCGCAGATTGCGGTCTATACGACCGAGCTTTTCAGCCAGGCGCGGATTACGCTTGCGGCAGACGAAGAGAACGTGTATGAAAAAACGACGGATCTGAGCCCGGTAAATGTATGGAAAGACACGATTCCGGTGTCTGTTCCGGAGACGGATCTGACGCTTGCGGTCTATACTTCCGGCGGCCGGAAGCTTCTCGAATACACCCCGCAGCCGCGCAAGATCGAAGAGATTCCCGATCCGATGCCGCCTGCAAAGCTTCCAGAAGAGATCCTGATGACGGAGGAGCTGTATCTTACCGGAATCCATCTGGAGCAGTACCGTCACGCGACCTATCTGCCGGATCCTTATTATCTCGAGGCGCTGAAGCGCGATCCGGGCGATATCCGGGCCAACAATGCGTATGGAATGCTCCTGCTGCGCCGCGGCAGGTTCCAGGAGGCGGAGAAGTATTTCCGCACCGCGATTGCCCGCATGACGGAGCGCAACCCCAATCCCTATGACTGCGAAGCCTATCTGAATCTGGGGCTGGCGCTGCGCTATCAGGGACGTGACAATGAGGCTTATGACGCTTTCTTCAAGGCAACCTGGACAGCGGCGGAGCAGGAAACAGGCTACTATCACATTGCCTGTATTGACTGCAAGAGAGGCGAGTATGCATTAGCTCTGGAGCATATTGAGCGCAGTCTGGTCAGAAATTATCATAATCTGAAAGCCCGCGCGCTCAAGGGGATGATTCTGGATATTCTCGGCAGGAGTGACGAGGCTGAAAACTGGTTCGCGGACAATCTTCATCTGGACGCTTTTGACTATGTATCCCGCATGGAAAGCGGGGATCCGGAAGGCGCGCTGCGGCTGATGAACGGCCGGGCTTCGAGCTTTATCGAATGCGCGATAGACTATGCGGAGGCCGGGTTCTACGCAAAGGCTGTATCCGTTCTCGAATGCTGTCCTTCGCCGACTCCGATGGTATGGTATCATCTGGCATTGTATGCACATTGCGGTGGCGATGAGGACTATGCCGCGCAGGCGCTTGAGAACGCCGCGAAAGCGGATTCTCTTTATTGCTTCCCCAACAGGCTCGAGGATATCCTCGCGCTGCAGTACGCAATTCAGACGAACGGGGAGGACGCGAAAGCGTCTGATGCAAAAGCGTCTGATGCGAAAGCGTCATATTATCTCGGCTGTCTGTGGTATGATAAGCGGCAGTATGACGAAGCGATCGAATGCTGGGAGAGGTCTTCCCGGATCGATGACAGTTTCCCCACGGTATGGAGGAATCTGTCTCTGGCATATTACAATAAACGGCAGGATCCTGACAAGGCCAAGACCTGTCTGGAGCGCGCTTTCAGCCTGGATGAAACCGACGCGCGTGTTCTTCTGGAGCTTTATCAGCTGTACGGCAAGCTGAATTACAGCGTCGCAGAGAGGTTTGCTTTTCTGGACACGCATAAAGAAGTGGCTTTCCGGCGGGATGATCTCTATACGGAATACTGCACGCTGCTCAACGATCTCGGACATTACGAGGAAGCTTTGGAGCTGCTGATGGCGCATACCTTCCATCCGTGGGAAGGCGGCGAAGGCAAGGTCACAACGCAGTATGCGGTCGCTTTGACGCAGCTTGGCATCTGCGCTCTTGAGGACGGAGACACTGCAAGATCGAAGCAGCTGCTGGAGAAGGCGCTTGTTTTCCCGCACAATCTCGGAGAAGGAAAGCTCGAGGGGGCTAAGGATAATAATATCCACTATTATCTGGGCCTGGCGGAGAGAAAACTGGGCAACGAAGCGGAGGCCATCCGACATCTGGAGCTGGCCGCGGCAGGCGATGAAGAACCTGCTTCCGCTATGTACTACAATGACCAGCCGACCGATATGATCCTGTATCAGGGACTTGCCAACCGGGCTCTGGGACGGGAGGATCGGGCACGGAGCCGCTTCTACAAGCTGATTTCCTACGGCGAGAAGCATTATTACGACAAAGTGAAAATCGACTACTTTGCCGTGTCACTGCCGGATCTGCAGCTTTTCGACGAAGATCTGTCCCTCCGCAACCGCGCGCACTGTGAGTATCTGATCGCGCTGGGAAGCTATGGCCTGGGTGAAACAGAACGTGCCAGACAGAGCTATGACGCGGTGCTCTCGATTAACAGCGGTCATCAGGGAGCCATCCTGCACAGACAGCTGATTTGAGGACATATCTATGAAATGTTTTGATCTTTCCGGTTTATGGAATTGTGAGATTCCCGGGCAGAACGCCAGGATGCGCCTCCCGGGGACTCTGGACGAGAGCGGGATCGGTTTCCCGGACGATCCGGAGAAACAGTGGAAAGTGGACGAAGTGCAGCGTATCGGTTTCTGGCAGAAGGGCGATCCGATCGTGACACGCCTTACCCGGAAATATACGTATGAGGGCGCGGCGGAACTGTCCCGGACGGTAGAATGGGAGATTCCGCAGGGCAAGCGTCTGTTTGTAGATGTAGAAAGGGCAAGATTCCTGCAGCTGTATGTGAATGGGCAGAAAGCGCTGCTGTATCGGCCGGCCAGCGTGACAACACCGTATACGTATGAGGTTACGGGTATGATGACTGGGCATGACAGGCTGCGGTTCGTTTCCGATAACAGCTATCCAGGATGGCCGCGGGAGTCGATCGTATATGCTTCGGCAGCGTCCGATGAAACGCAGACCAATTGGAACGGACTGTTGGGTTCGGTACGGATCCGGACGGAAAATTCGGTTTTCATATCTGATCTGCGGGTTTATCCGTACGGCAATACGCTGCGGATCGCGGTCGAGATCGACGCGGCTTCTTCCTGGCAGGGAGTGTTGAGCTTTAAGTCGGAAGCTTTATCGCGCCTGGTTGAAAAGCCTGTGGATATGCCGGCCGGCAGACAGGAGTTTTGCTATGATCTGTCCCTTGCGGAAGATTCGCGGCGATGGGACATGGGAGAAGGGAATCTGTATGATTTGACTGTCTCGGCAGAGGGCATGGACATGTATACCACGCGTTTCGGCATCCGTGATTTCCGCGCGGAAGCAGGACATCTGACGCTGAACGGCCGCAGAGTTTTCCTGCGCAGCGAAGTGAACTGCGCGGTTTTTCCGGAAACGGGTTATTGTCCGATGGACGTGGACACGTGGAAGGAAATTCTGCGCAAATACGGTTCTTATGGTGTCAACTGCATGCGGTTTCACAGTCATTGTCCGCCGGAAGCGGCGTTTACGGCCGCGGATGAGCTGGGGATGCTGATGCAGCCGGAACTGTCCCACTGGGATCCGCGGCATGCTTTTGAGAGCGAGGAGGCGCAGGCATATTACCGGAACGAGCTGCTGCAGATCCTGCGGCATCTTGCTTGTCATCCGTCTTTTGTCATGCTGACCTTCGGCAATGAGCTGTGTGCCGGAAAGGCGGGCCATGCGTTTATGGACGAATTGCTGGACGCGGCGAGAGAGTACGATCCCACGCGGCTGTACGCGAACGGCTCCAACACTCATTACGGCGAGCTGGGCGTGGATCCGAAGAGCGATTTCTATACGGCTATGCGTTTTCATGAGCACGACATGCGGGCAACCTGCGACAGCATGCGCGGCTGGCTGAACAACGAATACCCGAACTCCAGGCGGGATTACAGCAAAGCCATGGGCGCGATCCGTGCGGGAAGCGACAAGCCGGTCTTTTCTTTTGAGGTTGGACAGTATGAGGTGCTCCCGGATTTTGATGAGATCGAGAGCTATCATGGTGTTACCGAGCCGGCAAACCTCAGGCATATCCGGCAAAAAGTCCGGGAGAAGGGGCTTGCAGGTGACTGGAAACGCATGGTGGAAGCGACCGGAGAGAGCAGTCTGCTCTGTTATCGGGCTGAGGTCGAGAGCGCGATGCGGACCGATGGGTACAGCGGGATTTCTTTGCTTGGCTTGCAGGATTTTCCCGGACAGGGGACGGCCCTTGTCGGAATGATGAACGCGCATCTGCAGCATAAACCCTATGGCTTTGCGAAGCCAGAGCGTTTTGCCGCGTTTTTCCGAGATGTGCTGCCGCTGGTGCTGCTGGAGAGATATACCTACACCGCGGGCGATACAATGGATTTCTGCCTGAGGATCGCGAATTACGGGAAACAGGATCTGTCCGGGAAGGCGCAGTGGCGTTTGCGGGGCAGCGGATTTGACCGTTGTGGCGAAATACGGGACATAACCGCACAGGCAGGCAGCCTGACGGAGCCCATAAAGATTTCGGTTCTGTTGGAGGGGATCACAAAGCCGTCCAAGCTGACGCTGACGCTTGTGTACTGTGGGCATGAGAAT
>CACZPA010000007.1 GCA_902782895.1 uncultured Eubacteriales bacterium | reverse complement strand
GGTACAGTACAAGACGGGAATCCTGACGGAGCACAATACCGTACGGGAGCATGTGGGGATCTTCGACGTATCCCATATGGGAGAGGCGCTGCTGTCCGGACCGGACGCGCTGGCCAATCTGAACGCGATCCTGACCAACAGCTTTGATTCCATGAAGATCGGCGCGTGCCGCTACACGATCATGCTGTATCCGGACGGCGGATGCGTGGACGATCTGATCGTTTACCGCAGGGGCGAGGACAGTTTTCTGCTCGTTCTGAACGCGTCCAACACCGATAAGGACGTAGCGTGGATTCAGGAGCATTTGACAGGCGATGTCGCTTTTGAGAACATTTCCGACAAGGTCGCGCAGATCGCGGTGCAGGGCCCTGAGACCAAGACGGCGATGGCGGGACTTGCGGATCCGGACAAGCTTCCGAAGAAGTATTACACCTTCAAGGAGCATGTAACGGTTGCCGGATGTGACTGTCTGGTATCCCGTACCGGTTATACCGGCGAGTTCGGTTATGAGATCTATACGGCGGCGGATAACGCGGAGACGATCTGGAACGCGCTGCTTGCGAACGGCGCGATGCCGTGCGGACTCGGCGCGCGCGATACGCTGCGTCTGGAAGCCGGAATGCCGCTCTATGGACACGAGATCAACGAAACAATCGATCCGATCACGGCAGGACTCGGATTCGCCGTCAAGCTGGACAAGCCTTTTATCGGCCGCGACGCTCTGCTTGCGAAGGGTGAGCCGCAGATGGCGCGCGTCGGACTGCGCGTGACAGGCAGGGGCATTATCCGGGAACACCTGGATATCTACCAGGGGGACACCAGGATCGGCAACACGACCTCCGGCACGTTCTGTCCGTTTATGAAGGTCAGCTGCGCGATGGCGTATGTGGAGAAGGATAAGGCCGTCCCGGGCACGCCCGTGGAGGTCGAGGTGCGCGGACGCCGCGTGGCCTGCGAAGTTACAGAGCTTCCGTTCTACAATCGGGCCAAGGCCTGACAGGACAGATTCTGAATCGAGTTTATTACAGTTAAAACATATACAGGAGGATTTCTATCATGACATTTCCGAAAAATCTGAAGTACACCGACACACATGAATGGCTGGAAGAGCTGGAAGACGGACACGTACGCATCGGTATCACCGATTACGCGCAGGATCAGCTGGGCGATCTTGTCTACGTAAATCTGCCGGAAGAGGGCGATGAGGTCGTAGAGTATGAGTCTTTCGCCGACGTAGAATCCATCAAGGCGATCTCTGAGGTCATCAGCCCCGTCAACGGAACCGTCGTGGCGATCAACGAGAAGCTGACCGATACACCGGAAGCGATCAACGATACTCCATATGAAGCATGGTTCATTGAGGTCTCTGACGCGGAGGTTCCCGATGATCTGATGGATGCGGACGAGTATCAGGCTTTTGTCGAGTCTAAGGAATAATTCCATGGGAAATTTCATACCATCAACCGAAAGCCAGCGGGAGGAAATGCTCGCCAAGGTGGGCGTTTCGTCCTATGAGGGGCTCTATGAGGCCGTTCCGGAGGAAATCCTGCTGAAGCGCGAGGATCTCCGGGTGCCGGACGGGATCTCCGAGATGGAGACCGCCGCGCGGATGGAAGAGATCGCGGCTAAGAATACGGTTTTCCGCACGATCCTGCGCGGAGCCGGGAGCTATGATCATTATATTCCAGCGATCGTACGCCGGGTAACATCCAAAGAGCAGTTCCTGACCGCCTATACGCCGTACCAGGCAGAGATCAGCCAGGGCGTGCTGCAGTCGATTTTTGAGTATCAGACCGAGATCTGCGCGCTGACCGGCATGGATGTCGCGAACGCGTCCGTATATGACGGAGCGACCGCGATCGCGTAAGCGGCTGCGATGTGCCGTGACCGCCATCATAACCGCACGATTGCCGCGGCAACGCTGCGTCCCGACAATATGGAGACGCTCGAGACCTATCTGTGGGGTGCCGGCGCGCCGCTCGACGTGATCCCGGAGAAAGACGGACGGATCGATGTGAGAGCCCTTGCCGGAATGCTCGACAAGACGGTGGGTGCCGTGATTTTTGAACAGCCGAACCGCTGGGGACTGCTGGAGGACGCGGAAGCGATCATCGAGATCGCGCATCAGGCAGGCGTTAAGGTCGTCATGAGCGTGAACCCGATTTCGATGGGACTGCTGAAGACGCCGGGCGAGCTCGGCGCGGACATCGCGGTCGGAGAAGGCCAGCCTCTCGGCATGCCGATGGGCTTCGGCGGCCCGTATCTGGGCTTTATGGCGGCGAAACAGCAGATGTTCCGCAAGCTGCCGGGACGTATCGTCGGCGAGACGACCGATGCGCAGGGTAGACGCTGCTATGTTCTGACACTGCAGGCCCGCGAGCAGCATATCCGCCGTGAAAAGGCTTCTTCTAATATCTGCTCCAATGAAGCGCTCTGCGCGATGACGGCGGCCGCGTATCTGGCGGCGGTCGGGCCGGAGGGCATCCGCCAGGCCGCGACGCTTTGCCTGAACAAGGCGCATTATCTGGCGGCGGAGCTTGCGAAGATCGGATATACACCGGTCTATGAAGGGCCTTTCTTCCACGAATTCCTGACAACCTGTCCGAAAGACGCGGACGAGGTCCTTGCGAAACTGGCCGGACACGGCATTCTTGGCGGGCTGCCGACCGAGCGGGGCATCCTCTGGTGCTGCACCGAGAAGGTCACAAAAGCCCAGATCGATGAGACCGTACGGATTCTGAGAGAGGAGGCTTAAGGATGAAACTGATATTTGAACGCAGCGTACCGGGGCGTTCCACAACGATTTTCCCGGAGTGCGACGTACCGGAGATCAACCTTCCCGAGAGCTTCCTGCGCGCGGATAAGCCGGATCTGCCGGAGGTTTCCGAGACAGATCTGTCCCGCCACTATCAGGAACTGAGCAAGCAGGTCTACGGCGTATGCGATGGCTTCTATCCGCTGGGATCCTGCACGATGAAATACAACCCCTCCGTGAATGAAGAAGCCGCGGCGCTGCCCGGTTTCACAGGACTGCATCCGCTGCAGCCTGCGGAGACGGTACAGGGCGCGATGGAGGTCCTCCGCCTGTCGGAGAAATATCTCTGCGAGCTGACCGGAATGGACGAAATGACGTTTGAACCCGCGGCCGGAGCGCACGGCGAGTTCACGGGACTGCTCCTGATCAAAAAGTATCATGAGCTGCGCGGGGACGTTGCCAGAACAAAGATTCTGGTACCGGATTCCGCGCACGGAACCAACCCGGCTTCCGCCTCCATGGCGGGCTTTGAGGTCGTGAATATTCCGTCTGCGCCGGACGGCGGCGTGGATCTGGAGGCCCTCGCGGCCGCCGCGGGTCCGGATACTGCCGGTCTGATGCTGACCAACCCCAATACACTGGGCATTTTTGACCGCAATATTCTGAAGATCACCGAGATCGTCCACAACGCGGGCGGACTGTGCTACTATGACGGAGCCAATCTGAACGCAATCGTCGGGAACGCGCGTCCGGGCGACATGGGATTTGACGTGGTGCATCTGAACATGCACAAGACGTTCTCCACGCCGCACGGCGGCGGAGGCCCCGGTGCAGGCGCTGTCGGAGCGAAGGGCGATATGGCGAAATATCTGCCGGGCGAGCATGTCGTGGAGAAAGCCGACGGAACGCTTGCTTTCGAGAGAAAAGAGCAGTCCATCGGACGGATCCGCTCTTATTACGGCAATTTCCTGGTACAGGTCAAAGCGCTTGCCTATATCCTGATGCTCGGCGGGGACGGACTGCGGGACGCTTCCCGGAACGCTGTCCTGAACGCTAATTATCTGCGCGTGCAGCTTGCGCCGTACTGCAAGGTCGCGACGGAAGGCATCTGCATGCACGAATTCGTGCTGGATCTGGCCGAGATCAAGGCCCGTACCGGCATCAGCGCGATGGATATCGCGAAATCGATGCTGGATCACGGCATGCACGCGCCGACCATGTATTTCCCGCTGATTGTACATGAAGCGCTGATGTTCGAGCCGACCGAGACCGAGTCCAAGGAAACGCTGGACGAGGCTGCGGCGATCGTCATCGAGCTGCTGAAGATGGCGGATACCGATCCGGAAACGCTGCACAACGCGCCGTGTCATACGCCGATCAGCCGGCCGGATGAGGTAAAGGCCGCGCGCACACCGGTTCTGACCTGGAAACGCGCGTAATATTGGGATCTACCCGTAATATTGGGATTCATGCAGGGATCCGACCAAGGATTTCCTGCGTGGATTTCTGAAAAGGATTTGCATTATGACTTCTGATCTTATGAAGGCTGGCTGTCCCGGCTCCCCCGATGCGCGGGGACAGGGATGCCGGCCTTTCCTGCTTGTATCTGACGGTCTCGATCCGTACCGCAACCTTGCTGTAGAACATCTTTTGACGAAAAAAGGTCCGGCGGGGACGGTTTTGCTTTATTTGTGGCGGAACGACCGTTCCGTGATCATCGGCCGCAATCAGAACCTGCGGAAGGAATGTGATCTCGCGGCGATGCAAAGGGACGG
>CACZPA010000006.1 GCA_902782895.1 uncultured Eubacteriales bacterium | reverse complement strand
TTTGGCGGCAAAACCATGTGCAGGCCGGATCCGGAAAATAACGGAAGGCTTCTGGCGGAAGTATGGGCGGATGTCTTCAAGGTTTTCTCGTTTGTGATCTGTCAGGATGAGAGAGCGGAAATCGCCGGTCCCCCGCAGGTACGGAAGTTTTTTGCGGACTGGCTTAAGAATGTTTTGGAGCAGTACGGAAATTGACCGTAATTATTGACACAGGAGCGAAATGAATTGCATTTATCTTCCGTAGATGTTATAATGAATAAAACATGTGATGCTGACAATTCATGACCGTTTTTACATCAGGAGGAACAACTTATGAGAGTAACACAAGACATCCGTAAAGGCTGGAAATTCGCGGCCTGTGATTATCCGGAAGGAGCGGTGATCGACAGAAATCCGTGGATGCCGCAGACACCTTCATCGATCTGGGAAGGGCTGGACCATGTACCGGCAGCTACGACGGACTGGATCGACGTGGACCTGCCTTATATCTGGGATAAAGAAGATCCTACGCAGGCACTGCCAAGGCTGTATGAGAAGACCATAACACTCGATCATCCGGGCGAAGACAGGCAGTATTTCGCGTCGTTTGGCGGAGTTTTCGGGCTGTGCAAGGTATTCCTGAACGGCGTGCTGCTCGGAGAGCACCGCGGCGGACACACACGTTTCCGCGTCGATCTAACACCGGCGGCCAGGGACGGCGAAAATACGCTGACCGTTTTCGCGGACAATACGATCTATAACGATATCTGCCCGATGAGCGGCGATTTTGCCAAGTATGGCGGCATTTACCGCGAGACCGAGCTGATCTGCCTGCCCAAGGATCATTTTGACATCTGCTGGTACGGGACGGAGGGCCTCGTCATCGACACTTTCGCGGACGGTACGGTCAAGGCTGAGGCCAAGACGGTCGGAGGGGACAGTGTTCGCTGCAAAGTATACGACGCGACAGGAGCGGTTGTTGCGGAATGCGAGACTGAAAGCCGCGAGCTGGAGCTGCATGTGGCAGATCCGACCCTTTGGGACGGACTGGCGAACCCCTATCTGTACACGATTCGGGCGGAGCTTGTGACCGGAGGCGAGGTGCAGGATGTCTGCACAATGCAGATCGGTTTCCGCAAGGCGGAGATGACCGCGGATCATGGATTTTTCCTGAACGGGAAGCACGTCCGGATCAACGGCGTCGCGAGACATCAGGACCGCGAAGGCTGCGGCCCCGCCGAGACCAATGAGCAGCTGGATGAGGATTTCGCGATTATCCGCGAGATCGGCGCGAACGCGGTTCGTCTGAGCCATTATCCGCACAATCAGTATACGTATGATATCTGCGACCGTATGGGACTGCTCGTGTGGGCGGAGATCCCCATGCTGTCTATGCCGGACGGTAATGAAGGCATCATGCGCAACGCGGAGTATCAGATGCACGAGCTGCTGACACAGTACCGTCATCACCCGTCGATCGTTTTCTGGGGCGTGCAGAACGAGGTCGCCATCATGGGCGAGACGATCGGCATGCGGGACAGAATCGAAAAGCTGCATAATGTCGTAAAAGAGCTCAAGCCCGACGCGATCACGGCTTCTTCCAATGAATACACGGTCCGTCACCACAGCCCGCTGAACCGGATCACCGATATGCAGGCGTACAATCTGTACTATGGCTGGTACTACGGCGAACTGGGACAGCTGGAGCATTTCTTCGACAGATTCCATACCGTGAACCCGCAGGTTCCGATCGGAATCAGCGAGTATGGCGTGGACTGCCGGACAACGCTGCATCAGGCTAATCCGAAGCGGGAGGACTATTCCGAAGAGTATCAGACGACGTTCCACGAAGCGACATATCCGTCGATCACGGCACATGAGTGGATCTGGGGAAGCTTTATCTGGAACATGTTTGATTTCTCCAGCCCGCATAGAAGCTTCGAGCCGCTGCTCGGGCAGAACCGCAAGGGCCTGGTGACTTTCGACCGCAAGACCCGCAAGGACGCGTTCTATTATTACAAAGCCAACTGGTCGGACGAGTCGTTTGTACATCTGTGCGAGAGCCGTTTCGCGGTCCGGACGGAAGAGCAGATCCGCGTCAAAGCGTACAGCAATCAGGACAGCGTGACGCTTTTCGTGAACGGTGTGCCGTTCGGAACGCAGAAGGGACAGTACGTCTTCAACTTTGAGAATGTGCCGCTGCAGAAAGGCATCAATGTAATTACGGCACAGGCTGGTTCGTTGACCGATTCCATGAAGATCGAGCGCAAAGACGAGCCCGAAAAGAGCTACATCTACGTGAATCCGAACCCCGGCATCCAGGTGCGTGACTGGGTGACAGGCGCTTCCAAGTCCGAGGAGCTTTTCCCGGAGGGCAAGCTGTCGATCCTCGATGAGATGCGCAATCTGTACACGGTTCCGGAAGCCTGGGCGCTCCTGCAGCAGGAGGTTCCGGAGCTGACGACGGAGCGTTATCAGAAGTCCGGCACCGCGCTTGTCCGCTGCTTTGACCGCTCTCCGGTGAAGCATACGGAAGAGTTTATCAAAGAGCTTAACCGCAAGCTGACGCAGATCGACCGTCCGGAGTTTGAGGATTAAGGAGCGGCGAGGGATCCGATCAGGAAAGAGCCAAACGGATCGAAAATATTTAAATAATTGCTGTCAGAATTGATAAGATATGTTATAATAAAGAAAAAACGGAAAGGGGTTTTTCAAAATGAAAGTTGGTGCACAGCTCTACACAGTACGTGAATTCATGCAGGATCTTCCTTCTGTAGAAGAGTCCCTGAAGAAAGTTGCAGATATGGGTTATAAGTACATCCAGCTCTCCGGCGGATGCCCGTTTGATCCCGAGTGGATGAGAGAGCAGCTGGACAAGAACGGCCTTACCTGCGTTCTGACCCATTATCGCGGACCCGCACTGACGGACGATCCGGAAGCTGTTGTCAAGGAGCATGACATCCTGGGCTGCAAGTACATCGGACTTGGTTCCTATGATCTGGCCGGCAAGGGCATCGATGCTTTCGAGGAAGCTTATCGTCATACCACCGAGGTTTTCAAGGAGCATGGCAAGCTTTTCATGTATCATAACCACAACCGTGAGTTCAGCAAGATCGATGGCAAGCTGATCATGGACCACATTCTGGAACGCTTCACTCCGGAAGAGATGGGCATTACGCTCGACTGCTTCTGGGTACAGTCCGGCGGCGCTGATCCGGCAGCCTGGATCCGCAAGCTGAAGGGCCGTTCTCCCATCATCCATATGAAGGACATGGGATTCGGCATGGTTATGGATCGTTTCACCAAGGAAATGCGTCCGGGACAGATGATTATGCCGATCGGCGAAGGCAACATGAACTATGATTCTCTGCTGACCGCGGCTATCGAGAGCGGCGTTGAGTACGCGCTGGTCGAGCTCGATACCTGTAACGGCGAGGATCCGTTTGACTGCCTGAAGAGAAGCCTTGATTTCCTGAAGAAGTGGGGCTGCGAGGCTGAATAATCCGGTTTTGCCTCTGTAACAGTATAAGAAGATAATCGGGCAGGCTGATCCCTGCCCGATCTCTGTTTTCACACAAATTTGAATCGGATGACCGCTGACGGCAATGCTGCCGCACAAAAAAGGCGCTGCCTGGCATACAGCGCCTTCTTCATATATAATGGAGGTAAAACATGAAAAAGTTTTCATCTATTATAATAATGGGAAAATATGGATTTTGTGTGAACACGTGAAAATAAGTTTGTAACATATGCCGATTGACAGAACCGTTGCGGCTGATTAAGATGAGGAATGGAACCGATGAGAAAACTGTATGACGGCGCCGAGATGCGCGCGATGGACAAATGGGCTATCGAGGTAGCCGGTATCCCCGGAGTGGAATTGATGGAACGCGCGGCACGAGCGGTTGCCGAGAGGATTCTGCAGGGAGAATGCGCCGCGACAGCGATTATCTGCGGCACCGGAAATAACGGTGGGGACGGATACGCTGCCGCGCGGATGCTGCGGGAAGCCGGATGCCGTGCGGAAGTCTATGTGATCGGCGATCCGGGCCGTATCCGGGGCGACGCGAAGGTGAATTACGACAGACTGGGCGGCCAGGGCGTTTTTGCGGGATTGCCGGGTGAGACTGCGGGTGCTGCAGCGCCTGCTGCGGCTGGCGCGTCTGTTTCTGCCGGAGCTGCGGGGCTTGAGCCTGCGGCTGTGTCAGCCGCATCAACGCGCTATACCTGTGTGGTGGACGCGTTGTTCGGGACAGGACTCGACAGGCCGCTTGCAGGAGAGGCGCTCGCGGCTGTGCAGTGGATCAATGCCTGGAAAGCCGCAGATGCGCGGCGCCGTGTGATCGCTGTGGATATCCCGTCCGGAATTCACGCGGGGACAGGACAGATCCTCGGAGAAGCGGTGCGGGCCGATGAGACGGTTACGATCAGCCGCTGGAAGACCGGTCTGCTGCTGTATCCGGGCCGGACGTATGCCGGCAAGGTATATCTGGAGGACATCGGAGAGGAAGAGCCGAATCCGGTGTCGGACGCCGCGCGGACGCGCTGCTACAGCAAAAAAGACATTCGAAGAATACTGCCGGCCCGTTCGGCAGACAGTCATAAAGGAACATATGGGAAGCTGCTTGTCGCGGCCGGGAGCCCCGGAATGATGGGCGCGGCTGTTTTCGCGGCTTCGGCGGCCTATCGCGCAGGCGCGGGACTTGTGAACGCTGTGATTCCGGCAGAGGAAGGCCAGACGATGACGCTTGCGGTGCCGGAGGCCGTGCAGACACGGTACATAGATCCGGCAGACTGTGCGGACCAACAGGCGCGAGCCAATGATCTGACGCAGCTTCGCCTGCCCGAATGCAGTGCGGCAGTCGTCGGACCGGGCCTTGGCAAGAACGCGACCTTGCTGCGAAAGGTCCTTGCCATGCGGGTTCCGACGGTTGTAGACGCGGACGCGCTGAATCTGATCGCGGCGGATCCTTCGATTCTGGAGGAGAGCCGTGTAGACTCTGTGGCGAAAAACTTCGCGTCGGATGCGGGAAATGGTCCGGACAACGGTCCGGACAATGCGGTCCGGCTGATTTTCACACCGCATATGGGCGAAGCGGCCCGTCTTTCGGGGAAAACCGTCGCGGAGCTGTATCAGGATCTGCCCGGAAACGCGGCAGAGCTCGCGAAGCGTTTTCACGCGGTCGTGGTGTTGAAGAACGCATCGACCGTTATCGCGGATCCGGAGGGACGGATCTGTGTCAACAGAACCGGGAACAACGGCATGTCAACGGCCGGATCCGGAGACGTGCTGGCCGGCACGATCGGCGGACTTCTGGCACAGGCGGCTTCCGGCGGCCTGGACGGAACCGGCAGCAAATCCGCGGCGGAGAGGCTTTTTGAGCTTGCGTGCGCAGGCGTGTGGCTACACGGTAAAGCAGGGGACGCAGCAGCGAAGCGGACTGGCTATTATGCGCTGACGGCCTCTGATCTGGTCCGCTATATGCGGCCGGACCGGCTTGTAAAGTGATTTTTGACGGCTGGTTATACGACGACAGAATAAACAGACAGCAGGAGTATACAGAAGATGGAAAGTATCAGAACGGGACGGACAGCGGCGGTGATCGACCTTGCGAAACTGCGCCGCAACGCGCGGGCGATCCGCGCGAGGATTCCCGGAGAAGCGCTTTTCTGCGCGGTTGTAAAAGCTGACGCCTATGGACATGGCGCGGACAGAATGATCCCTGTTTTAAGAGAATGCGGAGTCGACCGGTACGCGGTCGCTTTTCTGCGGGAGGGACAGAACCTGCGGGAGGCCGGTGTAACCGAGCCGATCCATATTCTCGGGGACACATGTCCGGAAGATATGCAAGGTGTGATCGAAGCGGGCCTGATCCCGGCTGTTTTTGACATGGAAATGGCACGTGAGTTCTCAGATGCCGCGGTACAGGCGGGGACAGTTCTGCCGATCGATATCGCGATCGATACCGGCATGGGCCGGATCGGTTTCCAGACAGCGGACGAGACGCAGCGGGAGGAAGCGCTCCGGCAGATCC
>CACZPA010000005.1 GCA_902782895.1 uncultured Eubacteriales bacterium | reverse complement strand
CATGTAGACGCCGGGAAGACGACTTTATCGGAAGCCATGCTCTATACGTCGGGCATGATCCGCAAGGCAGGACGCGTCGATCACCAGGACGCGTTTCTGGATACGGACCGGCAGGAACGGGAGCGGGGCATTACGATTTTCTCCAAACAGGCGATCCTGCGGATGCCGGATCTGGAGCTTACGCTGCTGGATACACCGGGGCATGTTGATTTCTCCGGAGAGGCGGAAAGGGTCCTCTGGGCGCTTGACTACGCGATTCTTGTGATCAGCGCATCGGACGGTGTGCAGAGCCATACGAGAACACTTTGGCAGCTGCTCAGACGATATCGGATCCCGGTCTTTCTTTTTGTCAACAAAATGGACCTGCCGGATACGGACAGGCATCAGCTGCTCGCGGATCTGCGGAGGCTCGATCCGGGCTGCGTGGATTTCAGCGGGGACACAGCGCAGAGGGACGAAGAAGCAGCCACGATGGAAGAGGTTGCTATGGAAGAGTTCCTTTCGGCGGGAAATCTCAGCAGGCAGACGCTTTGCCGGCTGATCCGCGCGCGGAACGTTTTTCCGGTATACTATGGGTCCGCACTGCATATGGAAGGTATTACACAGTTCCTGACAGGAATCGCCGATTATACGGAGAATCCGGAATATAAAAAGGATTTTGCCGCGCGGGTTTTCAAGATTACAAGAGACGATGTCCGGCTGACATGGATGAAGATCACCGGAGGGACACTTCCGGTCAAAACCGTCCTGGATCAGGACGAGAAGGTCGATCAGATCCGGGTCTATTCCGGCGTAAAGTATACACCTTGCCCGGCCGCGGAGGCCGGTATGGTCGTTGCGGTTTCCGGGCTTTCCCAGACATACGCGGGACAGGGCCTTGGCGCGGAGCATTCTCTGCGGGAGCCGCGTCTCGAGAGCTTTCTGTCCTATCAGGTCATTCCTCCGGAGGGCAAGGAAGAAGAGACATACCGCAATATCAAGATCCTGGAGGAAGAGGATCCGGAGCTCGGAGCCGAATGGGATCCGCATCTGCGCGTTCTGCATGTGAAGCTGATGGGTGAAGTGCAGCGCGAGGTGCTGACAGAATGGTTCCGCGGCCGTTTTGGCTATGAGATCCGCCTTGGTACAGGCCGTATCGTCTATCGGGAAACGATTCTGAATGAAGTGGAAGGTATCGGCCATTACGAACCGCTGCGGCATTACGCGGAGGTGCATCTGCTGCTTACACCCGGTGCGCGGGGGAGCGGTATGCAGTTCGACAGCACGCTGAGCCAGGATATTCTGGCCTCCAACTGGCAGAATCTTGTCATGCAGCATCTGAAGGAGAAAGAGCATCTCGGCGTTCTGACGGGTTCGCCGATCACGGATATGAAGATTACGCTGATCAACGGCCGCGCGCATATTAAGCATACCGTCGGAGGAGATTTCCGCCAGGCTACATACCGGGCGATCCGGCAGGGACTGATGACCGCGAAAAGCCGTCTGCTCGAGCCGTATTATTCTTTCCGTCTGGAAGTGCCGCTCGAGAATGTCGGCCGCGCGATGACGGATCTGATGACCCGGCATGCCGAATATGAACAAACGACGGAAGGCGAGATCGCGGTGCTGGCCGGACATGCTCCCGTCAGCGAGATGATCCATTATCCGGTCGAGGTGGCCTCCTATACCCACGGCAAGGGGATGCTTTCGTATACTTTTTACGGATATCTGCCCTGTCATAACGAAGAAGAAGTGATTGAGCAGTACGGATACGATCCGGTCGCGGATCTGGAGAACTCACCGGATTCGATTTTCTGCAGCCACGGTGCCGGATTCCTGGTACCCTGGGATCGTGTACCGGATTTCATGCATCTGGAAGGTGCGGGGGAATTGGAATCCGATGAAGAAGAGCTGCCGGAGATCGATCCGTCGGTGTATACCGCAGGATCCTTTGCGGGAAGAAGCGAAGCGGAAGCGCCAAAGCCTTCCGGAAACAGGCTTAAGCCTTCCGCTGTGCGGGCCGGATCACTGGAAGAGGATAAAGAACTGCAGGCGATTTTTGAACGGACTTACGGGAAGGTGGAGACGCACAGATTCCAGCCTGTTGGGAAGCAGGTAAAGGAGATGCCGGATCATGTGGAGATCCGGAACGCTCCCGAGAAAAAAGAATACCTTCTGGTAGACGGTTATAATATTATCCATGCCTGGGAGGAGCTTGCGAAGCTTGCCGCATCCAATATGGAGGCAGCGCGTATGCGGCTTGCAGACCGGCTGTCCAACTGCCAGGGATTCCGCAAAGAGACCTGCATTCTGGTCTTTGACGCGTACAGAGTCCCGCGAGACGTCGCCGATGTCATCAAGTATCACAACATTTATATCGTTTACACAAAAGAAGCGGAGACAGCCGATACCTATATCGAAAAAGCATCTTTTGAGATCAGCAGGCAGAATCTGGTCCGGGTCGCGACATCCGACGCGATGGAGCAGCGGATCGTTCTGGGAAACGGCGCGCTGCGGATGTCGGCGGAGGAGCTGCACGATCAGGTCCGCCAGACGGAACAGGCGATCCGCGACAAGCTGGAGCAGTCGAACCGCAATCCGAAGAACGATATTCTGGGGCAGGCGCTGCAGGCTTCACAGAAAGGGGCAACGTAATGGCATCGAGGAACAGGACGCTGCGGCTTTCCCCAGAAGAAGAGGAGCAGTATCTGGCAAGGAGCTTTTGCCCGGACTCGCTGCCGCAGAATCCGCGGAATCTCACAATCTGCGGGGACAGTTTTGAGGTCTTGAAGAAGCTTCCGCCGCAGAGCATCGACCTTTGTATCGCGGATCCGCCCTACAATCTGACCAAGCAGTATGGCGATAAGGTTTTTGCAAGGTGCGACGCGGAGGAGTACCGGGATTTTACGGAAAAATGGCTTGAACTCGTGCTTCCACTGCTGAAGCCGACAGCAAGCCTGTACGTCTGCAGCGATTGGAAGAGCAGTCTGATCATCGGCCCGTTACTTGCGGATAGAATACGTCTGCGCAGCCGGATCACCTGGGGACGGGAAAAGGGCCGCGGCGCTGCCTCTAACTGGAAAAACAGCATGGAGGATATCTGGTTCGGTACGGTAAGTGACAGTTATACTTTTCATCTGGACGCCGTGAAGATCCGGCGCAAGGTGCTGGCCACCTATCGGGAGAACGGCAAGCCGAAGGACTGGAAAGAATCCGGCGCGGAGCGTTACAGGGACACTTGTCCGTCTAATTTCTGGGACGACATCACGGTACCGTTCTGGTCGATGCCGGAGAATACGGATCATCCCGCGCAGAAGCCCGAAAAGCTGATCGCGAAGCTGATCCTAGCAAGCTCCACGGAGGGAGATCTGTTGCTGGATCCTTTCATGGGATCGGGCACGGTCTGCGTTACAGCCAAGAAACTGGGAAGGGATTATATCGGAATCGAGCAGGATCCGGGCTATTGCGCCTTGGCGGAGAAAAGGCTGGAAGAAGCGGGATACAGCAAACGGATCCAGGGACTGGAGAACGGTGTTTTTCTGGAGAGAAACGCGGGCGCGGCGGGAAGGATTTCACTTGACGTAAACCGCGATTAATGGTATGCTGACATTGTTTTCAGTATGCTGCGGCAAATCGGTATGCCGCGGCCGGAGTAATATATCGGATTGAGAGGTTTGAATATTGGAACCTGTAGTATTGGAAAAACTGCGTGCGGAATGTGACAGAATCTACCATTCCGCTGATTACCTGCAGATGAAGGAAAGCGCTTTCAAGGGACAGAAACTGACGTTCCGGGAGTGCGTACAGCTTGAGATTCTGCTGTATCTGATCTATGTCGCGTGTTATCAGCATCGGATTCTGAATTCAGAAGTCCGTTTCATCAATATGGTGACGGGGATGTATCTGTCCAAGGATCAGGTGATGATGTATTATTATGACAGAGAACTCAATAATGACTATGATACGGTCATTCCCAAGTCCTTCCAGGAGTTTGTGCGGATGGACGTGCGCGCCAAGAAGAACGGCAAGAAGACACGTTACGCGCAGGATCTGGCGAATGTATACCGTGAGCTGGCCGAGGCGATGATCGAGGACAGCGCTCCTTCGGATTCCACGGAGCTGGAGAATATGACCAGTTACATCATGAATCTGCAGAAGTATATCGATAAATACGATATCGCGGATGGGAATGCAGCGGACGGACTGAAGCCGGTGCGCAGAACCCATAACCGCAAGCCGGGTACGAATGGCGGATCCCGTTCTGACAGCGGTTCCGGCAGCCGTTCGGGCAGCGCGTCTGATGATGATTCGGAACGCAAGGCAGTCGTTACGCCGCCTCCGGAGAATCAGAACAAATCGGTCGAAGAGCTGACAGAGGAGCTGAACAGCCTGATCGGACTAGAGCGCGTCAAGCTTGAGGTCGGCAACCTGATCAATCTCCTGAAGATCCGTAAGCTTCGTGAATCCCGCGGTCTACCGCAGGCTGTCATGAGTCTGCATCTTGTTTTCTCGGGCAATCCCGGTACCGGCAAAACGACTGTCGCAAGGCTGCTCGCTGGCATTTACCGCGGTCTGGGGATCCTTTCGGAAGGACAGCTTGTGGAAGCGGACCGGTCCACACTTGTCAGCGGCTATGTCGGACAGACGGCCGGAAAGGTCATGGACGCGGTCGACAGCGCGCTGGGCGGTATTCTTTTCATCGACGAGGCTTATACGCTGACCGCCAATACTGGCACGAACGATTTCGGTCAGGAAGCGGTAGATACGCTGCTCAAGGCGATGGAGGACCATCGGGACGATCTGGTCGTGATCGTAGCCGGATATACGGATCTGATGGAGAAATTCCTCCAGTCCAATCCGGGACTGCGTTCCCGTTTCAACACGTTCATCTTCTTTGAGGATTATGACGCCGACGAGCTGACAAAGATCTATGAGAGCTTCTGCAAGAAGAACGGATACCAGCTGACAGATGAGATGCGGGAAGCCCTCTCGGTATACTTTACCGACAGATGCGCCAATAAGCCCGAGAACTTCGCTAACGCCCGCGACGCGCGCAACCTCTTCGAGAAAACGATCACACAGCAGGCAAACCGTCTCGTCTCCTATAAAAGCGTTACGAATGAAGATCTCGTAACGATCGAGAAAGCCGATCTGGATAAGGCCCTGCAGCTGATCGCGGAGGACGCCGCGAGAGATAACCACTGAATTTGATGAATCTGGTCCGGTGCAATAATATCAAATTGGCTATTGCGACCGGACCTTTTTTTGTGTATTCTTGCAACATCAGAGGGCGGAAATTGCAGAATCGCCCGTGAAGGAGGATTTGAAATGAGTGAGAGAAATTCATCGGAAGTAACGAAAACCATTGCGCAGACAGCCCTTTTCGCGGCGCTTTGCTATGTCGGTTTCCAGTTCCTGCGGATCGATATTCCTGTCGGCGATTCCAAAACCGCTTTCCATCTCGGCAACGCGTTCTGCGTTTTGGCAGCGCTGCTGCTCGGCGGAGTGAAGGGCGGACTTGCCGGCGCGATCGGTATGACGATCGCGGATCTGACGAGTGGCTATGTTACCAGCGCTCCGCAGACATTCATCATGAAGTTCCTGATCGGCGTATTTGTGGGACTTGTAGCGCATAAAGCCGGACATCTGAATGAGAAGACCACAGCCGCGGACAAGATCAAATGGTCCGCGCTCGGCGCTGCCGCCGGCATGGCCTTCAATGTGGTCGTGGATCCTGTCATGTCCTATCTGCGTAAGAGATATCTGCTGGGCCTGGACGAAAAGATCGCTAATATCGTGGTGAAATGGTCCGCTATGACGACCCTTGTCAACGCTGTCCTTGCCGTTATCGTCGCGGTCATTCTGTACAATTCGCTGGCGCCGGTTCTCCGGAAAGCAGGCTTCCTGCAGAGTACGGAATCCAGGACCGAAATGAAGCCGGAAGATAAATAAAATTCATTTCTTCCCTTGCTATTCCTTTCCATGTGTGGTAGAATGCATGTATATTTAAGCATTCAAGGGAGGAGAAACAGCATGTTTGATCACAGAATCTATAATTTCTCAGCGGGTCCGTCCATGCTTCCCGAGCCTGTTCTGAAGCAGTGCGCGGAGGAGATGCTCAACTACAACGGAAGCGGTATGTCCGTTATGGAGATGAGCCACAGATCCAAGGTTTACGATGAGATCATCACTCAGGCGGAAGCACTGTTCCGTGAGGTCATGCAGATTCCTGACAATTATAAGGTTCTGTTCCTGCAGGGCGGAGCGAGCCTTCAGTTCGCGATGGTTCCGATGAACCTGCTGCGTACCGGCAAGGCCGACTACGTTGTCTCCGGAAGCTTTTCCGGCAAGGCATATGACGAGGCGCAGAAGTTCAGCGACAAGATCCATCTGGCAGCGACGACCAAGCCTCTGAAGTTCTCCCGTGTACCTACACAGGAAGAGTTGGATCTGACTCCGGACGCGGACTACGTGCACATCTGCTTCAACAATACGATTTACGGTACCAAGTGGCATTACATTCCGGAGACCGGCAATGTACCGCTGGTAGGCGATCTGTCTTCCTGCATTCTGTCCGAGCCTGTTGACGTCAGCAAATTCGGCCTGATCTACGCCGGAGCGCAGAAGAATATCGCTCCCGCAGGCCTTACGGTCGTCATTATCCGCGAGGATCTTGCCGGATTCACACTGCCAGGCACTCCGACCATGATGGATTACGCGATCCAGATCAAGAACGCGTCCATGTACAATACGCCTCCTTGCTATCCGATCTACGTCTGCAAGCTCGTTCTGGAGTGGATCAAGAGCCTTGGCGGTCTGGAAGCCATGAAGGCGATCAACCAGAAGAAGGCAGCTATGCTGTACGAGGTACTGGATTCCAGCAAGCTGTTCAAGGCGGTAGCGGATCCGGTAGACCGTTCCATGATGAACGTTACCTTCCGTACCGGTGATGAGGATCTTGACGCTAAGTTCGTGAAAGAATCCATCGCTGCCGGTTTCTCCAACCTGAAGGGACATCGTTCCGTCGGCGGAATGCGCGCTTCCATCTATAATGCGATGCCGGTTGAAGGCGTTGAGAAGCTTGCCGCTTTCATGCGCCAGTTCGAGAAGGACAATCTGTAAGGCTGTCTGAGGGTATAATTGAGTAAAAACGTTAAACCGGAGCCTGGAAAATGGGCTCCGGTTTTCTTAAGAGCAAGAGTGAACACGAAAGGACTTTTATCGGAATGGAGGAAATGAACCGTCCCGTGGAGGAAGAACAGCAGAAGCCGGAGCGTTTTCGTGCCAGAAAAGCCGCTTACCGTCTGATTTTCGGCAGGACGATCCTGATGCTGATCCTGCTGCTGGTACAGATACTGGTTCTGATCTATGTCTTCCGGTCTACTGGCAGAGTCGTTACGATCATCTCATCGGTTCTGAGCTTTGCGATGATTATCGTCATCATCAACCGGAACGGCCAGGACGCGTATAAAATCACATGGGTCCTGATTCTCGCGATCCTGCCGGTTTTCGGCGGGCTGTTCTATATATTCTTTGAACTGCAGCCCGCGATGCAGGATATCCGCAAGCGCCTGAACAAGGCAAATGAAGAGGCAAAGCCGTTTCTGATCCAGAATCCCGGAGTTATCGGAGACAGAGATCATGAGAATGACGATATGATCGGCATCTGCAGCTATCTGGCAGACCAGGGCTTCCCGACCTGGAGGAATACTTCGACACGGTATTTTTCCACAGGGGAGCAGTATTATGAAGAACTGCTGAAGCAGCTGGCCCTCGCCCGGAAATATATCTTCATCGAGTATTTCATCGTGAATGAGGGCGAGATGCTGGACGGAGTGCTGAATATCCTCTCCAGAAAAGCCGCGGAGGGCGTGGAGATCCGCTTCCTGTATGACGGCATGTCGCAGTTCCTGAAGCTGCCGGCCGGATACACCAGAATCCTCGAGGGCATAGGCGTGCATACCCGGATCTATGCGCCGATTCATCCCGTGTTGACCGGCATGCAGAACTACAGGGACCACCGCAAGATCGTCGTCATCGACGGAGAGACGGCTTTTACCGGCGGGATCAATCTGGCGGATGAATACATCAACAAGAAAGCGCGTTTCGGTCACTGGAAGGATCAGGGGATCCGCATTCAGGGAGAGGCTGTGCGCAACTTCACGATGGCCTTCCTGCAGATGTGGAATATCGCGGAGAAGGGCCAGCCGGAGAATTACCGTCCGTACCTGAATCCGCCGCTTCCGGTCATGGAGGCGGACGGATACGTCGTGCCTTATACCGATGATCCCTTCAATGACGAAGATGTCGGTGAGCATGTCTATCTTGACATTCTGTATAAGGCCAGGAAATACGTCCACATCATGACGCCGTATCTTGTCATCGGCAGCGAAATGGTGCAGGCCTTGACGTTCGCTGCGAAGCGGGGCGTGGACGTCGAGCTGATTATCCCGCATATTCCGGACAAAAAGTACGCTTTTCTCGTCGCGCGGACCTATTACCGGGTGCTGCTGGAAGCCGGCGTGAAGGTATATGAATATACACCGGGCTTTATCCATTCCAAATCGTTCGTTTCGGATGACCGGAAGGCAGTCGTCGGGTCGATCAATCTCGATTACAGGAGCCTGTATCTGCATTTTGAGGACGCGGTGCTTTTCTTTGACACGGATACCGTACTCGACGCGGAAAAGGATTTCATTGAGACGCGCGGACTCTCCCAGGAGATCACGATGGAGGATTATCAGAAAATCAGCCGCGTGAGCATCCTGACGGGGAGAATCCTGCGGCTTTTCGCGCCTCTGCTGTAATACACAAATCGTTATAAAATTAACAAATTGTTTCCAAATAACCGGCCGGAAGAGTATTCTTTTTCCGCGCCGGTTATGTTATAATCATAACGAACTGACAATGACCTTGCCCTTCAGGGCGGAAAGGAATTTATATGAAAAAGCATGTTAAGAATAATGTGAGCTGGGTCGGATATATCGACTGGGAGCTGCAGTGGTTCCATGGAAATGACTATTCCATTATGAACGGCTCAAGCCAGAACGCCTATCTGATTCAGGAGGAGAAGACCGTACTGATTGATACGGTGTGGGCGCCGCATCGCTTTGAGTTTGTAGAGAATCTGAAGAAAGAGATCGATTTATCGAAGATCGACTATATCATCGCCAACCACGGCGAGACGGACCATTCCGGCGCGCTGACGGCGCTGCTTGATGAGATTCCGGGCACACCGGTCTACTGCACGGCCAACGCGGTAAAGAGTCTGGAGGGACAGTACGGCAAGCGCGGATGGAATTTCCACGTCATTAAGCCGGGCGAGACGCTCGACATCGGCAACGGCAAGCAGCTGGTCTTTATCCCGATGACGATGATCCACTGGCCGGATTCGATGGCGACCTATATGACCGGGGACAATATCCTGTTCTCCAATGACGCTTTCGGACAGCATTTCGCCGTGGAAGAGCTCTTCAACGACAAGGCGAATCAGAGCCTGCTGATGAAGGAAGCCCTCAAGTATTACGTCAATATCGTCAATCCGTTCTCCCCGATGGTCGCTCGCAAGCTGAAGGAGATCGAGGGCATGAATCTGCCGATCGATATCATCGCGCCGAGCCATGGCGTGATCTGGAGAGACCATCCGGAGCAGATCGTGCAGAAATACGCCGAGTGGTCGCAGCCGTATCAGGAGAATCAGGTCACGATCGCTTATGAGACGATGTGGGAAGGAACCGCCAAGATCGCGCGCGCGATCGCCGCGGAGATTTCCAAGCAGAGCCCGGATACCGTCGTCAAGGTCTATAATGTCGCGAAAGCCGACAAGAACGAGATCATGACGGAGATCTTCAAGTCCAAAGCGATCTGCGTCGGTTCTCCGACCTGTGTAAACGAGATCCTGTCCACGATGTCCGGCTGGCTGACCTTCCTGAAGGAGCTTAAATTCCGCAATAAGAAAGCTGCCGCGTTCGGCTGCTACGGCTGGAGCGGCGAGAGCGTCAAGATCCTGAAAGAGCGTCTTGCGGACGCGGGCTTTAAGGTCATCGACGAAGAAATCAAGTCCAACTGGAATCCGGACGAAGAGGATTTCGCGAAGGTCCCGGCTCTGGTGGAGAGCCTGCTGAGCTAACGAGTCTATTAAGCTGACAAGTCTATTGAGCTAACATACTATGATAGAGAAATTCGACGCCTTTATCTCCTATAAGCACGCTGAGCTCGATAACAGAATCGCAGAGCTTATTCAGAACGGGCTCGAGAGATATCATATTCCTAAGAAAATACAGGAAAAGACAGGCAAAAAGAAGATCGAAAGGGTTTTCCGGGACAAGACGGAGCTGCCGATCACAAGCTCGCTCAGCGATAATATTTCCTATGCGCTGGAGCATTCGGACTTCCTGATCGTGATCTGTTCGCACTCCACAAAGCTCTCCGGCTGGGTGCCGCGGGAGATAGAGTATTTCCTGAAATTCCATTCCATGGATCATGTGCTTACCGTCCTTGCGGAGGGGGAGCCTGCGGAGGTCATACCGAAACAGCTCCTTTCCTCCCGAGTCGTAAAGCTGGATGATAACGGTGATCCTGTTCTGAATGAAGCGGGCGAATCCGTTGTGGAAGAGATCCCCATGGAGCCCCTGTCCTGTGATTACAGACTGCCCTTAAAACGCGCGAAACGGGAGGAATTGCCCCGTCTCGCGGCTGTTTTAGTGGGCTGTTCTTATGATGAGCTTGTTATGCGCGCAAGGGCCTATCGGAGACGCAGGCTGACGATCTTCCTGAGCATTGCGTCGGTTCTCGCGGCAGGCGCGATCGCGTATCTGCTCTGGAGCCGCGCGCAGATTCAGAAGAATTATGAGATATCACAGGCGAATCTGAGACAGGCACAGATCAATCAGTCCGAGTATCTGGCGAATGCTTCCCGGACGATCTATACACAGGAGCATGACGGGGTAGGAGCCGTGCAGCTTGCCATCGCGGCCCTGCCTACAGACGGAGAGGAGAGGCCGGTCATACCGGAGGCGGTATATTCTCTGACAAGCGCGATTCACGCGTTCACGCCGGATGACGTGAAGAGCGTGATCCGTTACCCGGATAAGAAATACAGCATGGGCAGCTTTATCTCGCAGATGGCGGTCAATGACGACAAAAGCGTGCTTTTCCTGCTGGATGACAGCGGACGTCTGGGCGTTTTTGATATTCTGTCCCAGGAGTTGCTTTATGAACATGAGTTTGAGGACGCTTTCACACAGCGTATGTCGCTGACTCCATATAAGGAAGATTATGTACTGGTCAGTGACGGATTCAGACTGTATCTGCTGAACTGGAAGAGCGGCGAAACCGTCTGGGAAAAGTATCTCTGGCTGGATGACAACGGAGAGAAATATACGCTGAAAGGCGTCAATACCACAAAGTATTCTTTCGCGGAGTCCTACGGCTATGTCTGGAAGGACGCGTATCCTGAGGTTATTATCTCTCTGTCGCCGGATGGGAGCCTGCTGGCAATTGAGGGCGGTAATGACAGGATCCGTCTGCTCGATCCGAATACCGGAGAAGAAAAGACAAGGATCTCCAGCGGAGCAGAGACACTGGAAGGCTACTATGAGAACGCCATCCAGAAGATCGTTTGGTCGGAGGACGGAACCAGGCTCGCGGCCATCCTGATGAAGGGAGAATACTTGTCCTATACCGTCAGTGTGCTTGTCTACGATACTGTCTCCGGCAAGACGGAGGTCCTGGATACAGACCACGAATACTGGGATGATATCTGTTTTGCGGGCAAGGATAAGCTTCTGCTGCTTTGCTCCCCCTATATTCTGGACGCGAGCTATAAGCAGTATAGAGATTATGGGAAAGATTCATTGCTCACCGCGTCCTCCTGTTATGCTGTGTGCTTCTCCTTGCAGAACAACGAAATCCTGTGGGAAACGGAGTTACCCTTTATGAGTCCGTGGGAACGAGAAGGGATCTGCGCGTATGCGTCCAAGGCGGATTTCGGTACGGAGAGCGCGATTTTCACGGTTTCTGATATGGCTTACGCCTTGAAGCTTTCCGATGGCAGTATATCGATTTCGCAGCAGTTTACCGATACACTGATCAGCATCGAAAGCATCAGCAGCAATTCCGTGCTGTTCCTGCTGCAGGATGGAGAAGCGGCCATGATCTTCAACTCGGATGACGGGAGTGATTATGCTTATCAGGCACCGCAGATCGTGGATACCGGGTCACCGATCCGGCTTCAAAAGATCATACGGGTTCCGGACAGCAGGAAGAACGCGAGATTCCTTGTCAGCCAGGAGAATACGAACTATGTAATCGGCTATAGCGTTGTGCGCGATGAAGACGGGCAGGTACTGCATTCATGCGCTTTCCAGAAATATAAGGATGTCCGTATCCTGAACGGCAGACTGCTTGTTACCACGGATCAAAAGTTCTATGTCGTGGACATTGCGACAGATACGCTGATCGCAGAGGTTGAGCTTGGAGAAATCTCATCCTCCTCTGTATTGTACACGCCGCCCGGTCAGGACGGCAGTGTCGATACGGTATCTCTGCTCATATACAGTGAGAACGGATATGAATGTATCTGTGTGAATCTGCAGGACGGATCTACGGACAGAATGCTGATCGATAAAGCCTACAAAGCGGAACGAAACGGTTATCTGTACGCGCTTTCGGATGAAGATGGATTTGGCGCGGTCGTCAGATTCTCTCTGGCAGATCAGACGGAAGAGCGGATCGAGCTGAAAGGCCCGGAAGGGGAGCACATCAACGCAAACGGGGCTTTATTCCTTTCCGTTGATGGGAGCAGAATGGTCGCGGCGACGCAGAACAATTCTTTCTGCATGATCCATCTTGAGGACGGATCCGTTGAAATCCTGAAAACAGAAGCGGAGAATGCGAACTATTTCATCTGGTCAGTTGCAGACAATTCTTACGCGCTTGTCAGCAATACCACGATCAAAATCTTTGACGAAAACGATCAGTTAAAGACGGAGATTCCGACCCGGGGACAGAACTATATCTTCGCGCATCTGGACAGCGAGCGGCTGTATATTGCCTATGATAACGCGAATCTGTTCTGCTATGACGCTTCAGACGGCACAGAGCTCGGGACGGTGACGATTTCCATCTATACCAACGATGCTTCCTCGGCCGAATTCCGCTTTACCGAGGATACACTGTACGTCAAGGCTGGCAAGAATAACGGAAGACTGTCGGCGATCGAGCTGGAGAGCATGACGCGCAGGACTTTGGTAGAGGATTGCATAGGATATTGCCAGGAAACCGATGAGTTCCTTGTAATATCCAAATGCAGCGATGATCAGTACCGGATCTACAAGTTCAGCAATTACAGTGTCGAGGAGCTGATCGCAAAGGGAAAAGCATTTATCGGAGGCAATACCATCTCTTCGGAAATGGCCGCAAAATACGGCCTTGAATCATAAGTATAATCTGCAGGAAGGGAACATAACGGCAATGAATATTGAAAGAACAGATTCCGGCGTCGAGAGGACGCCTGGCCGGCAGCTTCGCCTGATGACGCATAATATCTGGAATCGGGACGCCAATTCCCCTGAGTGGGAGAAGCAGGGGTTTGACTGCTCCGCGGCGGTCCGGGTCCAGGGACTTCTGCGTGTCTATCGGGAGACACAGCCGGACGTGATCGGCTGTCAGGAAGCATCCGCCCTGATGTCGGACCTCCTGAAACAGGGCTTTGAGGCGGAAGGCACGGGCTATACGATGATCTGGGGACGTTTCACCCCGATCCTGTACCGGCCAGACCGGCTGGAACTGGTGGATTCGGCATTTGGCACTTATCCGGAGACGATCGACGGAATGGAAGGCACTTTCAACGACGTGAAGTCTAAATCCTGGAATATCGCGGTATTCCGCGTGAAGGAGAGCGGAAGGCTGTTCCTGTTTGCCACAACGCACCTTTGGTGGAAGATAGAGCCGACAGCGGAAAAACCGGAAGGCCGCAGCGTACAGGCGGGATCGGACAAGGCGCGCGAGCTGCAGCTTGCTTCCCTGACGGCGAGAGTGCGGCAGATGTGCGTGCGGTACAAGTGTCCGGGTTTCCTCGTCGGAGATCTGAACACGGGATATCTCTCGCAGGCCGTACAGGCCGCGTTCCAGGCGGGCTTCCGGCACGCGCACGACATCGCCGAAGATTACGCGGAAGAGGCAGTCGGATATCATTACTGCTTCCCGGATGGATTTAAGACATACTACGACGAGCGGCCCTTTGAGACAGCGATCGACCATATCCTCATATACGGAGCGGAACCGGGCATGGTGAAGCGCTTTGAGCGATACTCGCCGGATTACTATTTCCCGATCTCCGATCACTCTCCGGCATATGTGGATGTTGTACTGTAGGATAAAACTGTCGAGTTATTCAGACTGATATGGACCGAAAAAGATCTTTTCCCGGTGTTTACAATGAAAAATCAGGAGAATATAATGTAAATCGGTTGGGATAATTATATTTTTCGGGAGGTTTCCGGATGGAAAACAAACAAGGCATGAAGAGTATCATGAAGGGCCTTAATGTGTTCAGTACAATTGCGGCGTTTATCCTGCCGCTGATTTTCACCTTCAGGACCGGCTTTTCTCTGTATTATATGATCAATAGTAAGACAGAACTGGTGCTCCTTTTGGTGTGTAGTGTACTGATCGTGATCGCGTTTCTCGGGAGCGCTGTTCAGGGAATCAGATCCATCTCTAACGGCAGAGCTAAGACCATTGTATCGGCATCGGTTTTTCAGCTGATCCTGTATGCGTTGCAAAGCATTATAGCGGGGATTGTTATGTACTGGCAACGGAACAGCAGTTACGCAGGCACACGGAACTTCTGCCGTACCTTTATCATCTTCTTTGTCATCCTGATGCTGATCTCCGTACTTAAAATCTTCATCGCGATCCGGAATCCGGAAAACGGATATGTTACGGAGAGGGAAAAGAAAACAGCCAGACGGCTTGGCGTATCTTTTGTCGCCGTACCTGCATCGATCATTCTGCTGTTTGTTTTCCTTATGAAGTTTCCTAAGGTTGCGGAGACTATAGGGATGGTATTTACCGTGATTATTGCCATTATTGTACTGGCCGTTGTCCTGTTCCTGCTTTACAAGGTGCTTATGGGGCTGGCGTTCGTGGACACAGCTGGCTCTGGCCCTGTCGAAAGCAAACCAAGTCCTTCCGTAAGAAAGAGTCCTGCATCGAATAACAGGAAGCAGGACAACAGCGGATCGTCTGCGGTCGCTCGGGAGCTGGATAACCAGTATATCGAAGAATATAAAATCATAACAGGGTCGCATCCTGAACTTCTGGACTGGCATATTCTGAAGGATGGTCCGAAACTCGAGGCTGTAAAAGCACTCAGAAAAAGAATGAAGCAGGAAGCAGAGAAAAAAGGCGTGGAAGGACAGACAAAGTGGTTCTGAGACTTCGATTTCCGCATTAGGGAGGAAAAATGGCCGATAAAGACAAACACATTTCCGAAGAAACGGAAAGCCTTGTGCGCGATAGCATCAAGAACAGCGCCCGTATCAATATACCTCTTTACGAGCGCCGCAAGGGGAAGGAATTCCACGCCTCGGGCAGCTGGCAGGCGACAAATGGCGAAAGGCGCCTTGTCGAGACCTTCGGCTATATGTTTTTCTTCGGGGTGTTCATAGGGCTTATCATGACCTTCGTCCATCCCGGGAAGATTGCCTACATCCTTCTGGGGATAGGAATCATAGGAGCTGTCGGGACCTTCATCTCCCTGTTTGCGATCGTGTTCCGCAAGCACAAGCAGGAGCCCATGGAAGCGCACTACTATAATACCGACTATAAATACAATGCCTTTACCGGAGAAGAGACGGATAATACCAGGGAGATCAGTAAAGAAGAGTTCTACGGAAAAAAATAAACGTCCCCGATTGGATTCGAACCAACGGCCTTCCGCTTAGGAGGCGGACGCTCTATCCTGCTGAGCTACGGAGACATATTACTGTGGTATTATATCCGCTTTTTTTGAAATTGTCAACCGAAGAAGCGGATAGGATTCAATAAATACATGGAGGAACATTGTTATGGAAATGACACTCAGATGGTACGGTTCTAAGTTCGATACGGTTACTTTGAAGGATATCCGTCAGATCCCGGGTGTTACGGGTGTGATCACGACACGCTACGAAGCGGCGCCGGGCGAGGTCTGGACGCGGGAGCAGATTCAGGCCATGCAGGATGAGGTGGCAGCGGCCGGGCTGCATATTTCGGGCATCGAGAGCGTAAACGTCAGCGACGCGATTAAAGCCGCGCTGCCGGAGAGGGATCAGCATATCGAGAACTATATCACCACGCTGGAGAATCTGGGCAAGCAGGACATCCATCTGGTCTGCTATAATTTCATGCCGGTCTTTGACTGGACCAGAACCGAGCTCGCGCGCGTCCGCCCGGATAAGTCCACCACAACAGCCTACAATCAGAAAGCGATCGATTCGACAACGCCTTATGAGCTGTTCGATATGATGACGCCGGACGATGAAAACGTGATTCTGCCGGGTTGGGAGCCGGAGCGTATGGAAACGATACGTGAGGTCATGAAGCTGTATCAGAACGTCGGAGAAGAGGAGCTTTTCGCAAATCTGAAGTATTTCCTCGAGGCGATCATGCCGGTCTGCGATAAGTACGATATCAAGATGGCGATCCATCCGGACGATCCCGCCTGGTCCGTCTTCGGTCTGCCGCGGATCATCAATTCGCAGGAGAATCTGCTGCGTCTGATCCATATGGTCGATAATGTCCATAACGGTGTGGCTTTCTGCACCGGCGCTTACGGATCGAGCCCTGCCAACAATGTACCGGAGACGATCCGCAAGCTGGCCGGCCGGATCCATTTTGCGCATGTACGCAATCTGAAGTTCAATTCACCGGATGATTTTGAGGAAGCCGCGCATCTGTCAAGCGACGGCAGCTTTGATATGTACGAGATCATGAAAGCTCTGTACGAGTCCGGATTTGACGGGCCGATGCGTCCTGATCACGGACGTATGATCTGGGGCGAAAAGGCGATGGCCGGTTACGGTCTGTACGACCGCGCGCTCGGCGCGATGTACCTCCTGGGTCTGTGGGAAGCCATCGAGAAGAACAGCAAAAGGTAAGGCGGTGCCATGAGTATTCCGGCAAAGCACGAATATCTGGAAGAGCTCTGTACCCGTCTGGCGCAGCGCTGGCCTGACAACCGCACAGTGAATATCGTCTGCCACGGGCACAGCGTACCGGCGGGATACGCCGCGACGCCATGGGTGGATACTTTTCACGCGTATCCGCATCTGGTGCACCGGGTCCTGAAGCAGCGGTTTCCTTTTGCTGTGATCAATATGATTGTGACGGCGATCGGCGGAGAAAACTCCCGCACCGGGGCCGCCCGTTTTGAGAGCGAAGTCCTCTGTCACCGTCCGGATCTGATCATTCTCGATTACGGGCTGAACGACCGGGGGATCGGTCTTGCCGAAGCCGAGAAGGCCTGGAGATCCATGATCGAAAAGACTCTCGCGGCCGGGGTTAAGATGATCCTGATGACGCCAAGCTGGGACCAGAGCTGGTTCCGCAAGGACGAGAGTTGGCAGGCGCTCGAAGCCCACGCGGCGCAGGAGAGAGCACTGGCCGCGGAATACGGTGTCGCGCTCGGGGACAGTTTTGCCGCCTATGAAAAGTACATCGCGGACGGCGGCGATCTGCAGAATCTGCTGAGCCACGTGAATCATCCCTCGCCGATTGGCCACGAACTGATCGCCCGGGAGATTACAGGCTGGTTTGTAGCAAAGTAATCCGCGTTGCGGATCAGGCCACGCCGCCGATAGGAGTGGACTGGATCCGGTACATCCGCGCGTAGCTGCCGTTCAGGGCGAGCAGTTCATCATGCGTACCGTGTTCTGTCACTTTGCCGTCCTCAATGACCAGAATCTGATCCGCGTTGCGGATCGTGGACAGACGGTGCGCGATCGCGATGATCGTGCGGCTGCCCGCGATTCCGGCGATCGCTTTCTGGATCTGCCGCTCGGTCTCAACGTCCACGGAGGCGGTCGCTTCGTCGAGAATGATGATCGGAGAGCGGCGGAGGATCGCACGCGCGATCGCGACACGCTGCTTCTGGCCACCAGAGAGGCGCAGTCCGCGCTCACCGACCTGTGTATCATAGCCGTCCGGCATCGCCATAATGTCCTCATGGATATTGGCGGCCCGGGCGGCTTCTTTAATTTCTTCCATCGAAGCGTTCGGCGCGGCGTATCCGATGTTTTCCGCGATCGTTCCGTTGAAAAGGAATGTGTCCTGCAGCACCGGGGAGATTTTATTGCGCAGGCTCTCGATTGTAACGTCGTTGATATCGTGCCCGTCGATCAGGATGCGGCCCTCGTTCGGCTCATAGAAGCGCGAAATCAGCTGTGTCATCGTCGTTTTGCCGACACCGGTAGGACCGACGAGCGCAAGCATTTTATCGGGCTCGCAGTGGAACGAAATATCCTTGAGAACCGGGACGCTTTCGTCATAGGCGAAACTGACGTGGTCGAAAGCGATCTCACCCTTGACGTCTTTGAGATCTGTGGCGTCCGGACGGTCCGCGATCTCGACCGGCGCGTCCAGAATCTGGATGACGCGCTCCGCGCCGGCAAGCGACTGCTGCATGTTTTCGAGAAGGTTCGCGAGGCTGGAGACCGGAGCGTAGAAGAGGCTTAAATACAGGAGGAACGCGACGATTGCTTCGACCTGCAGCCCTTCCGTATACGCCAGATAGCCGCCCAGACCAACGACAAGAATTGTCCCGATAGAGGATGTGAACTCAACAAACGGGTGGAAGACCGCGCTGACCTTGAGGGCGTTCAGCATAGCATTGACATGCTCAAAATTACGCTCGTTGACCTTGCCGGTTTCGAACTCTTCGCGCCCGAAGGACTGGATTTCATGGATTCCGGAGAAATTATCCTGCAGCTTACCGTTCAGCTCGCCCATTTTCTTCTGCTGGATCCGGAAATACGGACGGACTTTTTTCGAGAAGAAAAAGCCGGAGATGATGATCAGCGGAATCGGAGCGCAGGTGATGAGCGCGAGCTTCCAGTTGATCGTCAAAAGGATCGATAAGGCGCCCGCGAAAGTGACGACATTGGTGATCGATTCGGGGATCATGTGCGCGTAGAGCAGCTCGAAATCACGCGTATCGTTGACGACACGACTCATCAGATCACCGGTCTGCTTATCGTGGAAGAAGCCCAGATGCATGCGCTCGATTTTGTCATAGGTCTTGGTGCGCAGATCGCCGACCAGATACCAGGCGGCCTTATGCGCCAGATAATTGCTTAAGAAACGGAACAGGATCCGGAAGAGATACAGTCCGATCAGAAGAAGCGTCAGACGGCCGATATCCTTTAACGATTCCGCCGTAACGCCCGCACTGACGATACCGGTCATCCGGGACAGTGCGCGCGGCGCGACGAGATTGATCACCGTCAGAAAAAAGGTCGAAAGAATCGCGATGATGTAGAGGCCTTTGTATTTGATGGCCTCACGGGACAGTCTCCATAAAAGCTTCATGCCGTTACCGTTCCTTTCTGTACGCGGCGAATGTGCCGCCGATGTGAAAAAAGGGATGCCGTCATAAAGCTCGGCATCCCAACTGCTTATGAAATCATTATATCAGAAGGAATTTCATTGTCAATAGATTCCGGATTATGTTATAATATATGTAATGTTGAAGAACGGGAGATGTAAAGCGGATGAAAACACTATTCAGAAACGGTACGATTTATGACGGAACCGGTGCTGTGCCGTATACGGGCGACGTGCTGATCGAGGATGATCGTATCGTACAGGTCGGCGGAGAGATTACGGAGGCGGCAGATCGCGTCGTGGATATTACCGGAAAGCAGATCTGTCCCGGTCTGATCGACGCGCATTCGCATAATGACTTTTTCTATGACCGGCCGGACGCGGAGAAGTATTACCGGCCTTTTATCGAGCAGGGTATTACGACGCAGATCACCGGCAACTGCAGCTTCTCGCCGTTTGGAATCGAT
>CACZPA010000004.1 GCA_902782895.1 uncultured Eubacteriales bacterium | reverse complement strand
CCTTTTCCGACAAGCATGCCGTCGTCCAGGACCAGAATGCAGTCGGCCTGCATAATGCTGGAGGCTCTCTGCGACACGATAAAGACTGTCGCATTGCCCTCCATGGTTTGGATCGCTTTGCGAAGGGCCGCGTCCGTAGCGAAATCAAGGGCGCTCGCGCTGTCGTCAAGGATCAGGATCTCCGGCTTTTTGACCAGGGCTCTGGCGATGGTAAGCCGCTGCCGCTGTCCGCCGGACAGGTTGCGGCCGTTCTGTTCGATGCGGGAATCCAGTCCTCCCTCTTTACCCCGTACTACCTCTTCGGCCTGTGCGGTGCGGATCGCGTCCCAGAGCGCTTCATCGCTGGCACCCGGGTTTCCCCAGAGCAGATTCTCCCGGACAGTCCCGGAGAAAAGCATCGCTTTCTGTGGAACCACACCGATGCGGGAGATCAGTTCGCCCTTCGGATAGGCTTTAACATCCTGGCCGTCAACATAGACGGCGCCCTTATCCGCGTCATAGAAACGGGGGATCAGATCCACCAGACTGGTTTTACCGCTGCCGGTACCTCCGATGATCCCGATCGTCTGACCCGGAGCCGCTTCAAAGTCGATATCCGTCAGCGATGGAGCACCGGCCCCTTCATAGGTAAAGGTTACCTGCTCAAAGCGGACGCTGCCCTTCTGCTCTTGATCTGTTGTATTCTGCGCGACTGCAGGCACTTTGACTTCCGGATAGCTCATGCCGGTATCGGTATCCAGTATTCTGCCGACGCGTCCCATACAGGCGACAGCACGGTTGATGGTAATGATCAGCGACGCGAGTTTAACAAGCTCAACGATCATCTGCGCCATATAGTTGTAGAGCGCGACAACATCCCCCTGCTGCAGCGATCCGAGATTGACGCGTACGGCCCCCTGACGGATCAGAAAAATCGTCGCAAGATTGATCAGTACATAAGTCAGGGGATTCATCAGAGAAGCGATCCACCCGACAAACTCGTTCATTCTGGTCAGCTCCGTATTGCCGCGGTCAAAATCACGCACCTGATCCGGCTCCTTGCAGAAAGCCCGGATCACCCGCCCACCGGTCAGATTCTCACGGGTCATTCCGGTTACCACATCAAGCCGGCTCTGCACCTTACGGTACAAAGGGATCGTGATGATCATGATTCCGTAAACGACGACAGAGAGAACCGGGATCGCGGCCGCAAAAACAAGCGCGCAGCGCACATCGATCGTAAAAGCCATGATCATCGAGCCGAAAACGATAAACGGACTGCGCAGAAGCAGACGCAACCCCATGTTGACGCCGTTTTGCGCCTGATTGACATCACTTGTCAGTCTTGTGATCAGCGTACTGGTTCCAAGCGTATCCGTCTTGGAGAAGGACAGATCCTGTATATGATCAAATAGAGCCTGACGCAGTCCGGCCGCGAATCCGACAGAAGCCTTTGCGGCAAAATACTGTGCCGTAATACTGCAGACCAGGCCTACCAGCGCAAGAAGGATCAGCAGCATTACACGTTTGATAACATACGAACTGTCCCCTTGCGCAATTCCGATATCGATAATATCAGCAACGACAAGCGGTACAAGCAGATCAAAGAAAGCCTCCAGCATCTTAAAAGCCGGCGCAAGGATGCTTTCTTTTGTATAGCCTTTTAGAAAGACGAGCATTCTTTTCATGAGAAAAACCCTTATTCTTAGAATTCAAAACGGCCATGGTTGGCCATATATGTCTTGCCGTTGATATGAATGGTAACAGGAATATCCGGCGCTGTTACCTTCAGATGGATCAGACCGTCCTTAGCCTTATTCCATCTGACGGAGATCTCGCCTGCCGGAGACGGAACTGTCCCGGACAGAGAATCGATCCATACGGGATGCGGTTCGATCCGTATACTCTTCCAGCCAGGCGCGCCGGGCTGTACCCCAAGCAGCATACGAGGGAATTCATAGAGCGGCAAGGCGCTCCAGGCATGACAGTCGCTGCGGGTATCTCCCGGAGACTCCGCAAGCGTTGTCAGATGACGTTCCAGAATATCTCTGTACTGCTGCCAGATCGGCTCTGAAAGCTCATAGATACCGAGCTGATCCAGTGCCCGCAGAAGCATATATTGCCACGGATAGGTGCAGGCAAGCACATCCGGATCCGACATGGCATGTGTCATCGCGGTCATCGCTTCTTCTCCGGACAGACCGCTGGCAAGGACAGCCATCGCCTGTGTATGCTGTGTAAATTCAGCAAAAGAGGGACCTTCCCGCAGCATTCCGCGTTCCCTGTCAAAGCAGGTGCTCTTTACGGCACGCAGGATGGCTTCGCCTCTCGACGCATACTCATCGCCGAGTCCTGAACGTTCAGCCATACGGCACATTCTCGCGGCAGACTGCAATGCGAGCACATACCTCAGGCTGTGCAGCGAAGAAGCTCCATGACGGTCCGCATTGGGCACACCACGTTCCCATTCCGCGACCCAGTCCGCAAACTGCCAGTACCCAAGTCCCTCAATAAGTCCGTCCTTGTTGATGTGATGATCGTAATATTGCAGGATTCCGTCCATAACAGGCAGATAATCGCGGATTATATCGGTATCTCCTGTCTGCAGCGCATAATCCTCTACCATATGGATCCAATCGCAGGAATAATCCGGAATCACCTGCTCCCGTACACAGGGGAAGCGGCTCTGCAGCAGTCCGTATGGATAGCGGGATGCATGGAAATCTTCGATCGCGTTCAGCGCGAGCCTGGTATCTCCGGATACTGCATAGGTAAACAGTACCTGATTGCGGGTATCGAGCTCATATTGAAGCTGTTCATAGTACGGACAGTCTTCATAGGTCTCGTGCATGCAGCATTCCAGCGTATGCAGCGCGATCTTCCACAGCCTGTTGAATACAGGATCGGAAGAGTCAAGCTTTGCCTTGATATCAAGAGGGTATGCTGTCTCCAGATAGTCCGGCAGATGCAGGATCACAGGATCACTGCCTGCCTTGATCTCAAGCCGGATAAAGCGGAAAGTGCGGAACCAGAAGCTCTCATAGATTCTTGTCTCCTGTGACAGGCAGTATTCATCATAATGGCCCTTTAACACTCCGTGAGCGGCATCATCCCGCAGCATCGGTCCTGGCGGCGTTGCATCGTTATCCGGGAAATATCTCTCGGCAAAAATCACTTTGACCCGGCCACCTGCTCCGGACGCGGACAGACGGAAATAAGCGGTTCTCAGAATTCCGGCATCCAGCTCGATGACCCGAGAGGATCCCGCCGGCACCTGCAAAAGGCCGTTTTCAAACCAGCAATTAGAATGCTCAGGCACATTACGCAAAAAACTGCCCTGCCGTTCGTACAGAAGCGGAATCTGACGCGGCATCAGCACAACAGGTGAATGCTCTCCGTATGCATTGACTCCATCACGGAACGCTTCGCAAGCCGGTTCAAGCATCAGCTCCGGATCCTCTCGCCAGGGGAGCATCAGACTGCCGTCCTGCAGCTCCTGATCGATCACGTAATCATGGTTTTTACAGGAAATCCGGAAAGAGCGATCGATACACGCAGACCAGAGCGCTTCACCGGTCGAAAGACAGACGAGCCCTCCCGCGGTCTGCACATCGCCGCGCAGCACAAAAAGCGGTCCGAGCCCCTCCGCATATAGCGACATCGGTCCGTAATTCTCTGCAGTGGTTCCCCTTCTGCCGAAAGCCAGCACTCTTGCCGTGATATTGTTCTGTCCCTTCCGCAGATGAGCTGCAATATCCACGGTCTCATAATAATGCCTGTTTACGTCACCTTTACGTGGTCCGCAGAAAACAGACTGCCCATTAATATACAGTCTGTAGCGGTCGCAGGCAGATACATGCACAATGGCACGTACCGGATCCTCCTCAAGGTCTATATTCAGCCGGAAAAGCGCAGCCTGTGTATTAACCGGATCAGCTCCGGCAGCCGGACGGATCCATACAGCCTCTTCCATCTCTTTTGATCGATTATACATCATGATCTGAGTCCTCAGATTACAGAGATCCGCGCAGAATCAGACCCTGTAGGATTCGCTGCGGTCGGCCAGATAACGGGCAGCCGATGACATCAGCTTCACAGCGTCCTTCCACAGCTCCTGCGGCATTTTCTTGAGGAAATTATCCGCTTCCAGAGTCAGATATCCTTCATAACCGGACTCGCCAAGGGCCTTGCAGATCAACTCCCAGTCCAGCTTCTGTGTGAAAGGCATGGTATGCAGATCGTTATACAGATCCACGTCATGTACATGCAGAGCGTGCAGACGATCCTTGCCGAGCGCGCGGATAAAGAAGGCCGGATCGATGCCGACAAGCGCGCTGTGTCCAAGATCCAGGCACGCCCGGATCCGCGGGCTGTCCATCAGATCGATGAATTCGCAGAAATCATCCGGTTCCCCGCAGAAATAGCTTTCGATATTCTTTGTGACCGGACTGCGGCCCCACATATTCTCCGCGCAGACCGTAATATCGAATTTCTCGCAATACGGCAGCAGCCTGCTGTAAAAGTCCTGATTGATCCTCCAGGCTTCTTTTCGATTGGTCCGGTATCCCATGCAGGTGATCGGATGGACGATGATATTCTTTACGCCCAGAATCGAAGCTACTTCCATCGAACGGACGATTCTGTCGAATACAATGCTGTCTTTTTCCGGATCACCGTATCCGGACGGGAACGGCGCATGCGCCTGGACAACAGGAATACCACGGGAGTCAGCTTT
>CACZPA010000003.1 GCA_902782895.1 uncultured Eubacteriales bacterium | reverse complement strand
CCGCGCAGCAGAACGCGAAATCCGCTTCGCAGCAGGCTTCGGCCAGTGCCACCGCACTGCCCATCGTGCAGATGATCCTGCCCTATGACAACAAGGCGCATGACGGTCTGGACGGTGTTCTCCTGGAGATCCCCGCGCTGCAGTGCGCGGACACGCTCGACGGCTTCATCAATCTGCATATCGAGATCAAAGACCCGGTCTGGAAATACCGTGACCTGGCTGTTTTTACCATGAAAGTAAAGGCCGGCGAGGCCAAGCGTCTGTGGCTGGATCTGCGCGACCGCATTCTGCCCGCCAATAAGGCTATGTGTATTGTGATCGCCGCCTCCGCAGGTGATTTTTCCACTGCGTCTCTCGAGGGCATGCAAGTTTCCCTGTACTACAAGGAGCAGAAAGACGCGCTTGCCGAGCATGTGGAGGACGCGCTGAACCGTCTGAAGGACTGCCACGGCAATCTTGTGGAGGAGCGCGCCGCGCATCCCCGCTTCTACATGTACGAGCGGATGATGCGGGATCTGATGGAGGTCCTGCGCTACGATCCCGAAAACGAGCTTGGACGGACGTATTTCTACGATATTGTCCACAATCTCATCATGGGCGGACGCGGCTCTGACAATCCGGACGCTGTGGAGTTCAAGGAAAACGGCACTGTCCGCGGCGTAAGACTCGTCCCTGTACCGTATACTTCGCCGGCGCCGGCAAAAGGTGTCGAGCCCTGGGCGCACTATCAGCTGCTCGTGATGAAGCGGATCAAATATATCGTCGACTGGTGGACCGATAACCGCATGATCGAAAACGGCGAGCTCGGCGGCGGTCTCTCCGATGACGGAGATCAGATGGAGCTGTGGCTGATGCTCTCCGAGCTGGGCATCAATCCCAAGTATTACGCGGACAAGCACTACCTGCAGATGGATGCCTATTACGATCAAGGCATGTTCCTCGACGGACACACCATGATCCTGACGGATTCCCTGCATACTTACGAAGACGGCATCCAGATGCTCACGCAGGAAATGCTGTATGAGCCCTGGAATCCGAAGAATTTTGAACGCGCGCTGGAAACGCTCCGCGCCAACTGGCGGATCTGCGAATACGCGCCAAACGGAGATCTGCAGATCGTTACACGGTATTTCTCCGGCAATACGATCATCCGCAACGCTCCGTGGGACGGCATGGATCCGATGTCGCTGCTGATCCTGGGACCGGGCCTCGGCATTGCCGCTTATTGCGGCCTTAAACCGGCCGTCCGTCTGAACATGGAACTGGCCGATATGCTGCTGCACCATTTCCATGACGGGTATATGCACGCCGTGATCGAGTTCATGACCGGCAAGGACAAACGGACCATGCACAGCGAATGGGCGAACCAGCTGACTTTTGCCTACCATTACACAAGAGATCCCAAATATCTCGTGCCGATCCAGCAGCACGGGGACAGAAAACTGAACATGGGCGATGACAGCTACGGCGAAAAAATCTGGACGCACCCCACGTCCGAGACGTTCGATAAGGACGAAATCGTCGCTCTGAACAAGGATCTGGACGAAAAGCTCTATCGCCGTGAGTACATCAATACGGAGGGCTATACCTGGTCCGACCGTCTGATCCGCTATATTCTGGAGACGCAGTGGGAGCGCCTGGGCGGCGTGATCGAGGAGCGCAACTACCAGTTCCCGATGAGCACGGTTTCCTGGGAGTTTGAGAATGAGGCCGACTCGCTGCTGGTCGGTATTCTGCTGCCCTACAGCGACCTTGGCCGGATCAAGGTTGTCGCTTTCAACACTTCCGACCATGTCATCAACGCGAAGATGTGCGGCAAAATGGTCGACCCCGGCACCTGGCGCATGACCTGCGGCATCGATTCCGATGGGGATCAGACTGCGGATACGGATACGGTCGAGAGCTCCGTCTATTTTGAGAATTATCAGTCCCTACCCGTATCGTTTGCCCCGATGAAAACGACTGTCATCGATATGGAGCTTGTGGAGAAAGCACTCTCCTATTACGAGCGGCCTGACCTCGCGATCGGACAGGAGGACATCCTTATCAAGCCAAATCAGGTTGTCGTAACGGTTCACAGCATCGGTGCGGTCGACGCGCCAAAGACAAAGATCGCGCTGCTCGACAGCAAGGGCAGGGAGATCTCCCGGGCGACGATCCCTGCGATGAAAGCGCCGAACGATATGTACGCGAAGCATACGCGTGTAATCCTCAAAGGTGCTGCCAAAAAGGGTTATAAGGTTGTCATCGATCCGGATCATGAGCTTTTCGAAGTCACCCGGATCAATAATGAAGTCGTTATAGAGGGCTGATTCTGGCGATGTTCCTGATGCCGATGCTGTCGTTCTTCCATCCCATGGTGAACAATATGATCCAGACCTGCTCCATCAACGCGACAAACGGCCTGGAGGGCGTCGATTATTCCTATCTGCGGGCCATGACACCCAGCGGACTGGAGGCTACAGAGTCGGCGCCATTATGCAGACCACCTGGGTCCTGCTTTTCATCGGGACACTTCTCTTCGGCAAATATGTGCTGAAAAAAGACAACGTCTGCCCGATCTTCCTGGCAGATAACAAAAAAGCCGCTTCGTGAGCGGCTTGAAATAAGGCATACAAGAAAAACCGGCGGCTGCAGCATTGCTGTGACCGCCGGCTTTTTGTATTCAGATATCAAATATCTTTTCTTCGGCGGAACCGCCCATAAACGCTCCGCCGTGGATCCAGATCGCAACCGGACAGTTCGCGGCTTCCTTAGGCGCCCAGATATTCAGATACAGACAGTCCTCGCGTGGTGGCCTTCTTAGGCACTGCATTCTTAGGCACTGCCTTCTTAAGCACTGTCTTTTTGCGCAGCCCCTGTTATTTACGTGACGAAGCCTTTCAAATCCCGAATCTGTCGAAGAATTCGGCTTTGAGCTCCATGAGATAGTCCATGCCCTTCTCGCCCATAAAAGGCAGGTGCTCCGCGATCTGGGATTTTCCGCCGAGCGGTGCGCTGACAAGCGTAAAGTAATTCTCGGGATCCATGATCTGCCGCGTCTCCGCGCTGCCAAGGACCCACTGTCCGTGAATCGCCACGAACAGATTCATGCGGTCTTTTTCCTTTGCGAAGTACTCAACGCCTTCCACCGGATTCCACACAAAGCGCGCCGTTGAACCCACGGAACACAACGTCCTCCAGGCGCAGATCTTCGCCTTTCTTCCGGATCTGCTCCAGTACAGTCGGAATCCGCTGTCCCTTCAT
>CACZPA010000002.1 GCA_902782895.1 uncultured Eubacteriales bacterium | reverse complement strand
TATGGTCCTCTTCCTGCTGGCTTGCTGGATCGTTGACGTGCGCCTGATGCGTTACCGCGAGAAGGATCCGGCTGAAGAGGACAAGTCATAATAAGAGAACAAGTTAAAATAACAATCAGCCATAATACAAAGACAGCCTGCCGATACCGGCAGGCCGATTTTTTACGTACAAAGATTCTTGAGGCGTATCAGAGGGGCTTAATATCCTTACAGCGTGTCAACCGGGACGCGGAGTCCCAGTATTTTTTCTTTGCAGATGGAAACAACGATATAAAGATAACCGTCATGAAACAGTGTGGACGGATAACCGTAGACCCCGTTCTTGTCGATCCCGACAAAACGGCCTTTGTACTGGGTGTCCGCCAGTATAAAGTGCTGATTAAAGTCAAGCCCGTCATCCGAAAGCGACAGGACAAGCACATGGCGGGTCCGCGGCGGGAACGGATCCGGCGTTCCTACATAATAGAATTTCCCACTGGGCAGCCGTCCGAAATGGAACTTGGTCCGGTTATCCGTGAATTTGGTCGGCTGCGGCAGAGTCCAAGTCTCCGCGTTGTCATGGCTTTCGGCAACCCAGAGATACGGAGTCCCGCTCCTGTAGTACATATAGATGGTTCCGTCATCCGTCTGGACAAAAGAACCCTCGCACAGTCCGACCAGCGTATCCGACACGACACCTGCAGGCGTATCCACCGCGACGCCTTCTCCGTTGTCAAAATCGATGTGATTGGGATAGCCGTCGGGAAAACAGGTCGTCAGATGCCAGTCATGAATGCCGTCAGGATTATCGCTGTAAGAATGGCAAGCGCTACCGCAGCATAACAGACGTCCGCTCTGCAGTCGGGCAGGCTGATGGTTTCCGCCGATAGCGGAACTGTCCTGCGGTTCTGACCAGTGGATGCCGTCCGTGCTGGTTCTGTACTGGTTTCTGCGGTTTCTATGTCCTTTGTTGCCGTTCGCGCGGTGGCCATCCTCGAGGACACTTTCGTCATACTCAAAGGAGTGAAAATAGGCAACCAGCGTCTCTCCGTCGGTATACCATCCGCCGGGACTCGCAACCGCTTCCCTGAATTCGCCCTGCACCGGGCCGTACAGAAGCTCCGGCTCTGTCCATTCCTCAAAATCTTCGCTCGATGTATATCTGACAACCTGTCCGATATCGTCTTCATTCACATGTCCGGTGCTGAACATGACATAGAACCTGCCCTTAAACCAGATGATGGCAGGATGATGCGCAAAGCTCCATTCCTTGGTCGGCTCATGCAGAATCTTTTCAAAACAGACCAGTTTCGGGCGCTTTTTCCCCGGATCATAATGATTGGTTATATTCTTATACATATTTATCTCCAGCAGCCGTCCGAACGGTTATCGAAATCAGTCGAAACGCTCGTCGATGACGCGCTTGGTCTTCTTCTCGCTGCGCGGCAGGAGGCCGATCTCGACGACTTTTACCAGCGGCGTGAAGCCGATCCGGCTCTTTATGGTCGCCGCGATGCGGTTCGCGAGATCCTGGAAATCGACGTGGCCGTTTGTCTCCACATAGATGCGCATGGTGTCCTTGCCGTCGAGGTGGGAGATGCGAATCTGATATTCGCTCGAAACCTCCGGGAAGGACTGCAGGATCTCTTCGATCTGGCTCGGGAAGACGTTTACACCTTTGATCTTCATCATGTCGTCGGTGCGGCCCTTGATCGTGTCAAGCCGCGGGAAACGGCAGCCGCAGGGGCATTCGCCGGGGATAATCCGGGACAGATCATGCGTGCGGTAGCGGATCAGCGGAGCGCCTTCCTTAACAAGCGTAGTGATGACGATCTCGCCCCATTCGCCGTCCGGAAGAGGCTTCAGAGTTACCGGATCGATGATCTCGATGTAAATATAATCATCCCAGTAGTGCATTCCGGTATTGTACTTGCAGTTGATGCCGATACCGGGTCCGTAGATCTCCGTGAGACCGTAGATGTCGTACAGCTCGATGCCCAGCGAATCAGCGATACGCTTGCGCATCTTTTCGCCCCAGCGCTCCGAGCCGATGACGCCCTTCTTGAGCTTGATATTCTGCTTGATTCCGCGCTTTTCTATCTCTTCCGCGAGGAGCAGAGCATAGGAGGATGTCGCGCAGAGGACAGTGGAGCCGAGGTCCTGCATCATCTGCAGCTGTTTCTCCGTGTTGCCCGGGCCCATCGGAATAACCATCGCGCCGAGCTTCTCCGCGCCGTTCTGGAAGCCGATTCCGGCGGTCCACAGGCCGTAGCCCGGGGTGATTTGAATGCGGTCCATATTCGTGATTCCGGCCATTTCATAGCAGCGCTTGAACATCTCGCCCCAGTCGTCGACGTCTTTCGCGGTGTAGGGGATAATGACCGGCAGTCCGGTCGTACCGGAGGAAGAATGGATACGGACGATGTCCTTCTCGGGAGCGGTCATCAGTCCCAGCGGATAGGCGTCGCGCAGGTCCGCTTTCTCGGAGAAAGGCAGATTCTCAAAGTCTTCCTGGCTGTTGATCTCGCGGATACCGGCCTCTTCCAGCTTCTTGCCGTAGAAGCTGCCGGCTGATACCAGCGCGCCTATCTGTTTGTTGACAAGACGGATCTGTTCTTCAGAAATATGCATGATGTCCTCCTCACTGCTCGAAAGCATAGTCGAGCGCTTTGAAATTCAGTTCGTGGAAACGCGGCGCGATCTTCTCGATGATCTGCTCGCGGATCTCTTCTCTGGTAAAACCGAGAGCGCCGGTCTTGGCCGCCGCGCCCAGCATGATCAGATTCAGGACCTTTGCGGAACCGACGTCCGCAAGGGCTTTTTCTGTATCTACGACGTAAAGATTGGGGACATTCGCGCGGAGATATTCGATCATCGCTTCGCCGCGGTAATCTGTCCCTGTCAGGGTCGCGGTGACCGGCATAACGGGCCTTGCGCTCACGATCACCTGGCCATTCGGCGCGAGGTAGGGGAGCATGCGGACCGCTTCTCCGGGCTCGAAAGCCAGGATCAGGTCGGCCGTGCCTTCGGCGATCATGGGCGAATAGATGCCTTCACCCATGCGGAGATGGCTGAAAACGCTGCCGCCGCGCTGTGCCATGCCGATGGTCTCCGCGCTCATGACGGGAATGCCCTTGGCCATGGCCGCCGCGGAGATCAGACGGGACGCGAGAACTGTCCCCTGTCCGCCGACACCGCACAAGACGATATTGCGATGCATCGTTTTGGAATCGTTCGGATTCATGCCTTCGCCTCCTTATCCGCCGGGATGATGGCGCCTGTCGGGCAGAGCTGCGCGCAGAGACTGCAGCCCGTGCACTGACTCGTATCCACGAGGACTTTGGAACGTTTTACGCTGCCGTTCTCATAGATCAGGGCGGGGCAGCCGATTTCCTGCACACAGCGGTGGCAGCCGACGCACTTATCCGCGTCGACTTTCATCGAGCCGGAAGGCTTAGTGATGGCGATGCAGGGATATTTGAAAATGACGGCCTTCACACCGGGCTCCGCGGCGACGTGCTTCACGGTCTCGACCGCTTTGCGGTGCTCCATCGGATTGACGGTCTCGACAATGGTAAGGCCGATGCCGCGCAGGATCGCTTCGATGCTGACCTTGGAGACAACCTCGCCCATCATGGTCTGGCCCGTGCCCGGATGCGGCTGATGGCCGGTCATCGCGGTGGTCGAATTGTCCAGCACGATCAGTGTCATCTCAGCCTGGTTGTAGACCGCGTTAATGACACCGGTAATGGCGGACGCGAAGAAAGTCGAATCGCCGACGAAGGCGAAGCATTTGGTGTCGGGCTCGGTGTGGTAGACGCCCTGTGCGATGCCGAGGCCTGCGCCCATGCAGAGGCAGGTATCGACCATATCAAGCGGCATGGAGTTGCCAAGCGTATAGCAGCCGATATCGCCGCAGTAGATGGTTTTCTGTCCCTTCATGGCCTGCTTCACGGCGTAGAAAGACGCTCTGTGCGGGCAGCCTGCGCAAAGGACCGGCGGCCGGACCGGCAGCGGAGGAGGCGTGGGGAGGGCGGAGGCGGCACTGCCGGCAGGCGCAGCGGCCTGGACAGCTTCGACATCTTTGATAGCCGAATCCGCTGGAGCTTCCACCGCGAGGAAATCGTCAATCGCCTTCTGCACGGAGTCGCGGCTGTTTTCACCGGCGACCGCGATATGGCCCGTCATCTTGCCGTAGATCTTGGTCTGAAGGCCATATTTGCCGCAGATCAGGAGCAGCGCTTCCTCGATCACCGGATCGAGCTCCTCGACGCAGAGGACTTCGTCCAGATCTTTCAGGAAGTCCAGCGCGAGCTTCTCGGGGAACGGATAGGGCGTCGCGACTTTCAGGACGGAAGGCGAGCCGGTGTTTGCGCCGGCCATGGCAGTTCCGCTTGCACCGACGCTCTTGAGTGCTTCCATCACATAGGTGTAGCTGATGCCGCCGGTCGCGATACCACGATGCGCGGACTTGTTTTCTCCGGCCACAGGAACTGTCCCCGAAGGACCGCCGGGCAGCAGCACATTCCGATCGTACTGCGAAAAAGCGTCCGCGAGCTCGACGTTCCGCGTGAAGATTCTCTGATGGTTTTTATAAGAGAGACGGGGGAAGATGACCCACCGGTTTGTGTCCTTGACAAAACCGTCCGGCTGATGGACTGTATATTCGGCCGGATCCTTGACCTCGATAGAGGCATATCCGTGCGAAACGCGCGTGGTGGACCGCAGGAAAACCGGTGTGCCGTAGCGCTCTGACCATTCGAAGGCCTCCTGAATCATTTCGTAGGCCTCGGCGGCGCCCGTCGGATCGAAGCAGGGCACCTTGGAGAAAGACGCGAATTTGCGCGTATCCTGCTCGGTCTGCGAGGAAATCGGCCCCGGATCGTCCGCGACCAGCACGACCATGCCGCCTTTCACGCCGATGTACTCCACGCACATCAGCGGATCGGACGCGACGTTCAGTCCCATCTGTTTCATCGTCACGAGCGTCCGTGCACCGGCATAAGACGCACCGGCAGCAAGCTCCATGGCGGATTTTTCGTTCACGGACCATTCCACATAGACGCCGTCCGGACGGCGCTTGGCGACGGTCTCCAGTACTTCTGTCGAAGGCGTCCCCGGATAGCCGCAGACCAGATTCACACCGGCCGCGATCGCTCCGAGCGCAATCGCCTCATTACCCATTAAATATTCCTGATGCATATGCTACCTGCCTTTAAGAATGCCCCTTAAGACGCATTCTGTTTTACGCTTTCTATATAAATATGCGATTATTCCTAGTATAGCCAAAATCGGAGCGCTGTCAAGAGGCGGAGAGGGAAATCAGCGATACAATTGGATGCCGCGGCCGTCTGAATTGGGCAACGCAGCCAACTAAATCAGGCGACTCGGCCAGCAGAAACAGACAGGAAGGATGATAGAAATGAAAGTTTATGGATATGTCAGAGTGTCGAGTGTGGATCAGAATGAAGACAGGCAGATGATCGCGCTGAACCAGGCGAACGTCCCGGCTAAGAACATTTTTATGGACAAGCTTTCCGGGAAAGACTTCAACAGACCGCAATACAGGAGGCTGGTGAAAAAGCTGAGATCCGGCGATCTGCTTTATGTTCTCAGCATCGACCGTCTGGGGCGAAACTACGAAGAGATCCAGAATCAATGGCGCATTCTGACGAAAGAGATCGGGATTGATATCTGCGTGCTCGACATGCCGCTCCTGGATACCCGGAACGGCAAGGATCTGATGGGGACATTTATCGCGGATCTCGTCCTGCAGATCCTGTCCTTTGTGGCGCAGTCTGAGCGCGAAAATATCAAAAAACGCCAGCAGCAAGGCATCGCCGCGGCAAAAGCAAGAGGTGTCCGGTTTGGTCGTCCGCCCCGGTCCCTTCCTGCGAACTTCGACGCAATCCGCGAAGCCTGGCGCGGCAAAAAAATAACACTCCGCCAGGCAGCTGAGGCCTGCGGAATGCCCGAAGGGACATTCTATGGGAAGGCGAGGAGGGCGGAACTCTCGAATTAATGATAACCTGTTTAGGTTTGCAAAGGCGTACTTTTGAAAAATTCAGTTGCTGCCTTATTATTTTCTTAATAACGCAGAAATGTATTGAAATTTTCATTTTGTTTTGCTATGATATTAATGATCAACAAACAGAATATAAAGTTTTAATCGATTTATAAAAGTACGCCTTTGCAAACCTAAACAGGTTATCATTAATTCGAGAGTTCCGCCCTCCTCGCCTTCCCCTAGAATGTCCCTTCGGGCATTCCGCAGGCCTCAGCTGCCTGGCGGAGTGTTATTTTTTTGCTGCGCCAGGTTTCGCGGATTGCGTCGAAGTTCGCAGGAAGGGACCGGGGCGGACGACCAAACCGGACACCTCTTGCTTTTGCC
>CACZPA010000001.1 GCA_902782895.1 uncultured Eubacteriales bacterium | reverse complement strand
ATGCTGAGGGACAATTATTATGTATGGCCGGACTTTACAATCCTGCGCATTCGCGACCGTCAGGAGCTGTATTGGGAGCACTTGGGTCTCATCGACAAGCCAGATTATCTTGCCAGAAATGAACAGAAAATCCGCGACTATGAACGGGCGGGTTTTTTCCCCGGCAAAAGGCTGATCCTCTCGTGGGAGACGGAGGCGAACCCGCTAGACACGCGGATTGTGGAACGAATGATACAGGAATACTGTTTATGAATACAGTTTATCTTGCAATTCCGGACCGTCTGCGGTATTATTAATAATGGAAAAATATCCTGCATAACATACTGGAGGTTATCATATGAAAGTTGGATCACAGATAGATCTTTCAAAGGTTGGAGATCTGGCGGCTTTGAAGGAAAAGGCATATAAGCTGCTGCGCGATTACAGAGGGGACAGTTATCTGTTCGGGAGAGGCGTTAAGAATCAGGCGGGCCTGTATCTTGGCAAGTACGGCGAGAAGTTCCTGATCGTCGGAAGCGAGACCTATCTGGAGACGACGGTTGCGATCCGCGAAGGCCTGGAGAAGGTCAACGAGTGGGTCGTCGATGTAGTTCCCGGCGCGCGGCCCAATGCGCCTCGAGAGGACGTGGAACGGATCTGCGCGGACATCCTTCGGACGGAGCCGGACGCGATCATCGCGCTGGGCGGCGGATCGACGATCGACGCCTGCAAGGCGGCTGATGTCCTAGCCATCCTCGGCGGGACCGTCGATGATTATTTCGGGACGGGACTTGTGACAAAACGTCTGGAAGAGACCGGTAAAAAGCTGATCCCGCTCCTTGCGGTTGCGACGGCGGCTTCCAGCGGATCCCATCTGACTAAATACGCAAATATCACGGACATCAAAGCAGGACAGAAAAAGCTGATCGTCGACCCGGCGATCGTGCCCGTCGCCGCTGTTTTTGACTATGATAGAACGCTGACTTCGCCCGCGTCCGTCACAAGGGACGGAATTATGGACGCGATGTCACACACCTTTGAGGTTTTCTGCGGGGCGAAAGAAGCGACGTTCGAGCTGACAGGGACACTTGCCAGGACCACTCTGGAGCTTTGCCTGCTCTGCGGCCCGCGCCTGCTGCAGGACCTGCAGGACGAAGAAGCGCGCGAAGGCATTGCGCTTGCGTCGGACCTCGGCGGATACGCGATCATGGTCGGCGGAACGAGCGGCGCGCATCTGACGAGTTTTTCGCTGACGGACGTGACCTCCCACGGGACGGCCTGCGGCATCATGAATCCGTACTATGCCGTCTATTACGCGCCGGCGATCGACCGGCAGCTGCGGCAGCTTTCCGAGGTTTTCTCACGCTATGAGATGGTCGGGGATTTCTACGAAACACTGGACAATCACGACCTCGCGGTCACCTTCGCGGAGGCATGGAAGTCCTTCGCCGAATCCATCGGCGCTCCGACAACGCTGCTCGAGCTTCCGAATTTCACATCGGAGCATATCGACAGGATGCTGAGCGCGGCAAAAGACCCGCAGCTCGCGATGAAACTGGCCAATATGCCGGTTCCGATGAAAACCGAGGAAGTCGATATTTATATGAAGCCGGTGCTGGAAGCCGCTGTAACAGGCGATTTCAGCGGGATCCGCACGCACTGACCGGCCTGACGCCGCACCAGTACGTGACGTAGTCGTCGTGGCCGCCCGGGGACAGTTCCGGCTCCGGGCCGAACAGGGACGGCCGCGCCAAGAACAGACAGCTACAACAAATTAGAAAGGAGAGAACAGTATGCAGAAACAATCGCGGACCGGCAGCAGTACCAGGCATTCCAACCGTGTTTTTGGGCTGTTTTCTCCGATGGCGGCGCAGGTTTTTACGATTTGCGTTGAGGTCATCGCGATCGCAGTGGCGATCGGCGCCGCGGTGATGTGGGGCCTTTCCAACAAGGCGACGCAGACGGTATCCTACGAATACAAAGAGGTCGATCCGGCTGATTACCGCGCGTCTAACGGTGTTCTGGTCTATTCCTACGAAGAGAAGGAAAACCAGATGACTCTGATGCTTTCGGAGGATCTGGTCAATACAGTCATAAACCGTTATCTGGACGATCAGGACCGGACGGTGGAGGGCTACAGAATCTTCGAATTTGTCTATCGGCAGAGTGAAAACAAATTCCACATGCTGGTGCAGGACGGACTGTTTACCATACCGGTACAGGCATCCGCGTCCGCGTCGTGGGATCCGGATACCCGGGAAGTAGTGTTCGGTTTCACCGGCATGCGGATGGGCGAGACACAGAATTTCTGGGCGAGCAACCTGCATCCGCCGGATTTCACCGAGATCCGGATCCCGGATACGTATTTCGCGTCGCCGGAATGGCTGCCGGTAAGCGGAATGCAGCTGGGATATAATGAAATGCTGCTGATGATGCAGCCGGATCTGGAGATGTTTGAGGACAGGCTTTTTGACGAATTCACCGCGGATCCTGTCTATCTGGACTGGCAGTGTTCTCTCGAGGACTGTCCGCTGATCGTGCGGCAGATCCAGACAGCAGAGCATCAGCAGAAATACACAAAGAAAAGTCTCCAGACATTGCTGAAGATCATTACGGATGAGCAGGAAAACCTTCCGCAGGTCTTGGCCTGCATGGAAGAGACCTCTGTCCGGGCGTTTCTGGAAAAATACGCGTATATCCTGAATCCGGAAGCTGTCAATATCGGGCTGTATACGGTAAAACGGGGCGAGATCCTGTCGGAGATCCTTGTGAACTTCGGCAGAGAGATTTTTGCGTCCTATCAGTCCCTGATCGCGGACGGAATCGGGACGGAACCGGCTCCGCTGGAACGGCCTTCTTCCAGTCTGGACAATTCGTATGTAAGTTTCTCCGACGGGCAGAAACTGGAAGGCACGGCGATCGTGATCCAGGCGAGCGCGGGGGAAGAGACGGAAGTGCCCGAGACGGTCTATTTCACGGATCAAGGTACGATCTATGATTATAACCGGCATGCTTTTATCACGACAGAGCTGCTGCTCGAGGAAAGCCCGATTAAGACACCGCATTTCACGTTCCAGGATAATTACAGACTCTATTATGACAATGCCACGGGCAGCGCGTCCGTAATCCTGACGAATGGCGATGAGGTTACGGTTTTCTCGTCGGGAAGCGTCCGGAATCTGACAGCGGCTGAAGCGGACGCGGAATTCCCGTATCGCGACGGAGCTCCCGTCGTGGCGCAAGTGCCCGCGAAGGATGATGCAGACCGCGCCGGTATTACGGAGGCACTGGCTGCCGCGCTTGGAGAAGGCAGTATTCTGTCGCGCTATATGTCGGCAGACGTGGATTCTGCGTTTGTTGTCTTCTCGACGGATCAGCATACCGAAAGGATCCGGACATGCGTATTGCGCAAGGACGGATCTGAATGGGTGCCTGTTGATTATGATATTACGGATTATCGGGCTTATGCTGCGCTGCATCCGGAAATCAACGGAACGGTATTCCCGCTGGAGACCACAGAGGATCTGCTGATCCGGACGATCCCGCAGGAAGGCCGCCAGCTGCTGCTGGAGAAAGCGCGCCAGCAGAATATCGTCAACACCGCGCAGAAGGTCGATTATTACTACTATATAAACAATTATATCTATGTACGGTTCACAAACAGCAGAAGCTGCGTATTCCAGGTCAGCAGTGACGAAGTGATTCTGGCCTGCCGTTCAGTGGAGAGCGCAGCGGCCAACTGGGATCTGCCGCAGTTCTTCCTGCTGGAGTCCTGATGATTCCGAAGCTTTTTCCGGCTCGATATACGAATGCCGTCATACAAAACAGGCTGTGAAAAAAGACCATTCTTTTTTCACAGCCGCTGAAGAAACGACTTCTGATTACAGATAAGCCCCGTCGGCGCGGATGATTTGACCGGTGATATAGGAACTGTCCGGTCCGGTCAGGAAATACGCTGTTCTGGCGATTTCCTCCGGCCGGCCGAAGCGTCCGAGCGGGATATCGTCCGCGAGGGCGGCTTTGTCGTTGTCGCTCAGAATATCATTCATCGGCGTGTCAATGACGCCGCAGGCGATGGCATTGACCCGGATTCCAGAAGGAGCAAGCTCCTTGCCGAGTGCGCGCGTGAACGCGTCGATCGCGCCTTTGGAGGCAGAATAGACCGCTTCCGTGGAGGAGCCAGCGCTGCCCCACATGGAGGAAATATTCAGAATGCAGCCGGAGTGCCGGTGCAGCATCGAAGGCAGTATGGCGCGGCAGCAGCGGAAAACGGAGCCGAAATTCGTCTCCATCACGCGGCTATAGTCCGCGTCCGTCATGTTCTGCACCAGGCCGAACCAGGCGATACCGGCACAGTTGATCAGAACATCCTGGGACGGTTCTTCCCGCAGAATTGTGGAGAACATGCCATTTACGGCGTCGGGATCCGACAGATCCGCGCGGAGAGCAGTGGCTGTAACACCATAGCGGGAGGACAGTTCTTCACACAGCGCGCGGAGATCGTCTATATGACGGAATCCCTGCAGGAAAAGCCGCCAGTCGTGCTTTGCGTATTCTTCCGCGATCGCGCGGCCGATTCCGCCGGAAGCGCCGGTGAGAATCAGAGTCGGAATATGTCCGGACATGGGATCCCTTCTTTCGTACGGTATTGATCCGGCAGCCAGCCGGTCATATAAAAATCATAACATATGGACAACGAATTTGCAAGGAGTACAGAAACACATGAATGACCGCAACTTGCTTGAAAAAAACAATATTTCCGCCGGAAAAGAACGTCCGGCAGATGGCCGGGAGGCGCGTCCGGCTGAAGGCTATCAGGAGGCACGTCCGGCCAACGGCCAGATGACGCCGCTCATGCGGCTTCTCTGGGACGGAATCCGGATCATCGTGGGAGCATTTATTCTGGGACTCGCGATCAACATTTTCTTTGAACCGTGCCATATCGTGGCAGGCGGGATCACTGGTCTCGGCATGGTCATGCGGGAGGTCCTGATCCGCAGAGGAATCGATGTTCCACTGTGGCTGGCCAACCTCGTGCTGAACGTCCCGCTTTTTGTCGGAGCGTATTTCATCAACGGAAGGGAATTCATCGTGCGGACGGGTATCGCGATGGCTTCGCTGACGCTGAGCCTGTATATCTCGACATCCTGGGGCTATAAGGGCGGAGAGACGCTGATCAACGCGATTTACGGCGGCATTCTGTCCGGCATCGGATGCGGACTGGTTTTCTCCGCGCAGGCGACGACGGGAGGGACGGATCTGCTCGCCGCGATCCTGCACCACTTTATCCGGCATCTGTCCGTCGCGTCGCTGCTTTTCTTTACGGATTTCGCGGTCATCGTCCTCAGCGTGCTCGTATTTGGCATGAACCTCGCGCTGTACGCGATCATCGGCATCTATATCACATCCTGGGTGGCGGACCGCGTTGTGGACGGTTTCCATTACAGCAAGGCGATTTTTATCATCTCCGAGAAAAGCGATGAGATCGCGGCGCGCCTGATGGCAGAGCTGAACCGCGGCGCGACGGGGATTCCCGCCGTCGGAAAATACACCGGCGCGAGCAAGGAAATGCTCTATGTCGTGACGTCCGCGCGGGAAGCGGTCAACGCGAAACGCATCGTGCGGGAGGTTGATCCGAGGGCCTTCATGATGCTGACTGATACCAAGGAGGTCCTGGGAGAGGGCTTCGGCGAATATGAGGCCGCAAAGTAAGGCCGCAAAATAAGACCGGGGACGGATCTTCAGACGAATCTTTGGGACGGATTATCAGCAACTATCATAAAAAACGGAGCTATTCTTTGTCTATTTTATATATAGATTTTTTCGGAAGGATAAGGTAAAATATAGACAACACTTAGGTAACTCTATCTAAAATCAAGGAGGAATTTAACGAATGTCCAGTTTGCAGCTTAAGAACATTAAGAAGACCTACTCAAACGGCATTACCGCGGTTAACGATTTCAATCTTGACATCGCCGACCAGGAATTCATTATCTTCGTAGGACCTTCCGGATGCGGTAAGTCCACAACCCTGCGTATGATCGCCGGTCTGGAAGAGATCACCGAAGGCGAGCTCTACATCGACGACAAGCTGATGAATGACGTAGCTCCTAAGGATCGTGATATCGCGATGGTATTCCAGAACTATGCTCTGTATCCGCATATGACCGTTTATGACAACATGGCATTCGGTCTTAAGCTTCGTAAGGTTCCTAAGAAAGAGATCGAGACCCGCGTTAAAGAGGCAGCCCGCATCCTTGAGATCGAGCACCTGCTTGACCGTAAGCCGAAGGCTCTTTCCGGCGGACAGAGACAGCGTGTAGCTATGGGACGTGCAATCGTTCGTAGTCCTAAGGTATTCCTGATGGACGAGCCGCTGTCCAACCTGGATGCTAAGCTGCGTGTTCAGATGCGTGTTGAGATCGCGAAACTGCATCAGAGACTGCAGGCTACCATCATCTACGTTACACATGACCAGGTCGAGGCTATGACACTGGGAACCCGTATCGTAGTTATGAAGGACGGTATCATTCAGCAGGTTGACTCTCCGGTAAGACTGTACAACGAGCCGCAGAACCTGTTCGTAGCAGGATTCATTGGATCTCCTCAGATGAACTTCATCGACGCTGTTCCGGAGAAGGTCGGCAACGATGTATGGCTGAAGTTCAAGGGCCAGTCCGTTAAGCTTCCGGAAGAGAAGGGCAAGAAGGTTGAAGAAGCCGGATTCATCGGCAAGGAAGTTGTTCTCGGCATCCGTCCGGAAGACATCCATGAGACCGAGGAAGTCCTGGAGAAATTCAAGGACGACACCTTCGTTTCCGAGATCCGCGTAACAGAGCTTCTTGGTGCTGAGATGCATCTGTATCTGGGTATTGATGATCTTGACATGATCGCCAAGGTTAATCCGCGTATTCAGGTTAAGGCTAACGACCGTATCAAGCTGGCTATGGATCCCGCCCGCATCCATGTATTCGACAAGGAGACCGAGCAGGTTATCACCAACTGATAACAGCCATTTGGAATCTGACACAACAGATAACCACGAGGCTGCCGCGTTATACGCGGCAGCCTTTTTCAGTCTGCAGTGTATCGGGCTTTTCATAGCAGTGTATCAGGCGTACAAATAGCGACCATCACATCTAAATTGTTACGAAAGTATTAAACAATTGTAAAAACTGCGCCATAAAAGGGATTTTCGGCGGCGTATCCCTTTATTTTTTTGTCAGGATAGGATATAATACAAGATGAGTTTTCATAGGCTTTTACCGTCTGGTGATCGAGAGGAGAGAGAGGAATGCTTACGAGCCAGATTTTACGCGAATATATCAAAGAGATATATCAGGTTACCAAATTGCCGGTCTGCGTATACAGCCCGGATGCCAGCCTTCTGGCTGCCGCGGATAACAGATGCCCCGCGGGAACCCCTCCCTTTACAAAAGCTTTTATTGTCTCGGAAGCAGAGAGTATGACCGTCGGGGCGTGGACTTTCTATAAGGTCCTGGACGCCGGCAGTCTGGAGTATGTCGTAGCGCTGCAGGGCGCGGAGCAGATGAACGGCTGTCTTGGCCGCCTGGTCGTTGTCCAGCTGGAAGGCCTGCTCAAGGCTTACCGGGACCGTTTCGATCAGGACAATTTCGTTAAGAATCTGCTGCTTGACAATATGCTGCGCGTGGATATCTATCTGCGGGCGGATAAGCTCCGGATCGAGAACAATGTCCCCCGGGCCGTCTGCCTGATCGAGACGCAGAATGACAGCGATACCAATTCGACGGTCATGGATATCGTGCGGAATCTGTACCCCACCAAGGGTGTGGATTT